>NZ_JBHZPY010000003.1:0-298117 GCF_042787235.1 Flavobacterium zhoui | reverse complement strand
CAAAAAGCGGGAGTTGGTTTCTGTTGGTTCCGTTGATGAATTTCATATTTAAATGTACAAAAAATCAACGAGTTGAGCAAATAATTTGAGCGATTTTTAATACAAAAAATTCAAGCAATCAAAAAGAAGGTTATTAGACAGTTTGACGACCAGGGGAGCACTTCTATTTACGGGCAAACGGTTAATATTAATCAGCCTGAAATTTGGACAAAAACTGCTTATCGTTTTAATGACAATCATAAAATAACTTTGTTTGTTTCTTCATTTCACCAAGACCAAAAATCTTTTTTCGGAACGGTAAAATACAACGCACAGCAAACAAATTTTTACAGTAATCTACAATACGAATTGGTTTATTCACAAAAACATTCATTAAAGACAGGCATTAGCTACCGTCTCCTAAATCTCAATGAAGACATTGCTTTTACCGATACTTCTTTGCAAAGAACGTATGCGGGCAATTACAAAAAAATAGAGAATATTCCAGGTGTATTTGCTGAAAATTCGATGAGTTTTTTAAATAACAAATTAACTTGGATTGCTGGTATTCGTGGAGACCAACATAACCAATTTGGTTTTACTCTTACACCGAGAACTTTATTAAAATATGATGTTACAAAACAAACAGTCATACGAGCAAGTATCGGAACAGGCTGGAGAACAGTTAATTTATTCAGTGAAAATATAGGCTTATTGGTTAGTTCCAGGAATATTGTTTTTTCAGAACAATTAAGACCAGAAAGAGCAACAAATTTTGGAATTAACTTAACTCAAAAATTTGAAAGCAATAATCTTTCGGGTTATATTAGTGCAGATTTTTATAGAACTGATTTTCAAAATCAAATTTTTCCTGACTATGACACCGACCCAACAAAGGCAATCATTAAAAACTTTGCTGGAACAAGCATAAGTAATGCTTTTCAAACAGAGCTTTATTTGAAAATTTGGAAACGCTTTGAATTTAAAATGGGCTACAACTTTTTAGATGTTTACAGAGAAATAGATGGTACAAAACAATTATTACCTTTCAATCCGGCACACAAAGTTTTGACGACTTACAGTTATAAACCCTTAACAAACAAATTCCATTTTGATGTAAATGTGCATTGGTATGGAGAACAGCGTTTGCCAGACACACAATCAAATCCAGTAGAATTTCAACGACCTGATTTTTCACAACCTTATACTTTAGTTAACACGCAATTTACTTATATTTTTAAAAAGGTTGAAGTATATACTGGTTGCGAAAATACATTTGACTTCAGACAGAAGCAACCTATTATCAGTTGGCAAGACCCATTTGGTCAATACTTTGACACTTCATCTGTTTGGGGGCCAACAAGGGGACGGGAAATATATGTTGGCATTCGTTTCAAACTTACAAATGAATGAACAAATTCCAGTGATATTGACTTGAAAATAAATCTATTGCGAAAGGATCGGTTGTGAAAATAAAGACTAAAATTTAAAATTATTTACAATCTATTAGTGACAACTTTTTTAAATCCTGCATAAAATGGTTCGTAAACGATCCCTCATCGTCCACAAGACAAACTCCATTAGAAATAATGGAGTTTTTTTATACCTACTTTTAAAATAAACTTATTAAATCCTGAATATTTTAAGGCTAATTAACTAAACATCAGATGTGATTGCTATTTTAACTTCTTATTAATAGTTGGTTGTACCAAAACCAAAATTACTATCCTTATTTTTGTCATTAAATCACAACTGATTCGTAATGAATAAAAATAGTCTTTCACAAACAAAAATATCCGTTCTTGATCTTGCAATAGTTAGAGATGGAGGTACTGCATCACATACTTTTAAAAATAGTTTAGATCTCGCTCAACATGCTGAGAAATGGGGTTATAATCGATTTTGGTTGGCTGAACATCATAATATGGAGGGAATAGCCAGCAGCGCAACTTCTATTTTGATTGGACATATTGCTTCAGGAACTACCACTTTGAGAGTCGGGTCGGGTGGTATTATGCTTCCTAATCATGCACCACTTATAATTGCCGAACAATTTGGCACGCTAGCTACGCTTTTTCCAAATCGTATTGATTTAGGTTTGGGTCGCGCTCCGGGAACAGATCAATTTACTGCTGCCGCATTACGTCGAGATGAAAATGCTGCGATGGAATTTCCAAAAAATGTACAGGAATTACAAATGTATTTGTCTGCATCCAATAAAAATGGTCGTGTTCGTTCTATTCCAGGAGAAGGATTGGAAATTCCAATTTGGATTTTGGGTTCTAGTACTGACAGTGCTTATTTAGCTGCAGCATTAGGATTGCCTTATGCTTTTGCAAGTCATTTTGCACCTGCACAATTGAACACTGCCATAGCTATTTACCGTAACAATTTTCAAGCTTCGGAATATCTTAAAGAACCTTATGTAATCGCTTGTGTTAACTTGATTGCAGCTGATTCTGATGAAGAAGCATCACGTTTAGCGACTTCTTTCAAAAAATTATTTCTTGGAATCATCACAGGAAATAGACAACAATTAAAACCTCCTGTTACCCCTGATGAAGATTTTATGGATCCTATGGAAGAAGCTGCATTGCAACAAATGATTGCCTATACCTTTATTGGCGGACCAGAAAAAGTAAAAAGAGAACTGCAACAATTCCTTGATAAAACGAAAGTAGATGAATTGATGATTGCAACTGCTGTTTTCGAACATAAAGCAAGGCTCCGTTCTTATGAAATTGTCGGAAATTTAAAAAATAATTAATCTAAAGTTAAAGCACCCAAGATTTCTTCGGATAAGAAAGGGCCTCCGGGATAAGTAGCGGTGTAATCCAGATTAAGCCATATTTGGCCGCGTTCGTCTACATGATAATGAAGTTGTTTTTCATAGCTTTCATTTACAAACAGAACATTTTTGATAAGATAATTTACCTTTTCTAAATCTATATTGGAGCCAATTAATATTTCCGGATAAATATGGCCTTTTGTATGAATTAATCTGGGAGTCCCGCCTATAGCCTTTACGCTTGCAGCCATTAATATTGAATGATCATCACAATCACCCGAAAAATAAAGCAAGGACTCCGTTGCTGTGGCAATATAATCCCCTTCCTTTGGGTCACTAACGTAGTTCCATCGACGGTTTATTTCTTTAAATACAGCGAAACATTGAATAATAGTTCTGTAGTCAGAATAGCCCCGTACGTCTTTAAAATATTTTGAGGTAGCCATAATCGCAAAATTTCTAATTTTGGGATTCTGATATTCAATCGCATTTATGATTTTTGATTTATTGGGAAAAGGAAGTAATTTAGCGATGATTATATCCTGAGGAAACGGATTGTCTGACATTGTGTACATCATCGAATTGTAATCTTCATATACACTGTTGAAACCGTAATTGCCTATTACTGAACCGTAGAACAATACCAATAAATATAATGCAATACAAATCAGTATGATGGTTCTTAAGTAGCGCAGAATTAATTGAATAATTACCACGATTAGTATAAATAAAATGACTCTGTCAAGATTAAAAAACCAATTAGGGTTTATTAAATTTTGATGCACAATAATAAATACCGGAATAGCAATTAATATGTTTAAAACAAAAATAATAACGTCGTCCCAGGGTTTTTTGACCTGAAATTTTTGTTTAATACCTTGAAAAGTAATATTTTTTATTTTTATCATAGTAACAATAAAAACAGGAATCTAGTCTGCTTTTACAATTTCATCAAAAGTAACTTTTTTATCTATAATTTTTAGCTGAAATAGTTGATTTTGAACATTGTTTAACATTTTTTCAGTTAGTGGTTTTTTAGACCATTCCGTTAAAGATAGCCATTCTTGAATATCTTCGATTTTTTGATTGTATTTTGAAGCTAAAATTTTATCAATGTTTGGAATTTCTTTAAATTCCGAAGTTTTTCTATTGATTACTTTAAGGATTTTTGCAATTATTTCCGGTTCATTTTCCAGAATTTCATCACGCACTGCGATTACAAAACAAGGCCAAGGCGTAGGACAATCAGCAACTCGCCTAAAGATTCCTTTGTCGACTATAGGTTTGGTCATAAATCGTTCCCACATAAAATAATCAGCTGTTTCATTAGTCAAAGCTTCTACTGCACCATCAATGGTATTTACAATTTCAAATTTTAAATCATCGGTCTTCCATCCTTGATTGCCGGCATTGACATACGCCATTAATTGTGAACCGGAACCTAATCTGGAAATTGCAACTTTCTTGTTTTCTAAATCAGCTATTGTTTCGTAACTAGAATTTGCTGCGACATGAATTCCCCAAATCAATGGACTTTCAACATAAATTTGAACAATTTTACTCGGATTACCAGCAATGATATCTTTCACGATTCCTTCAGTTAGGATCACGGCAATATCAGTTTCCCCGTCACGGAGCATTTGGCACATTTTTCCAGTTCCTTCAGGAACTTCGGTCCACTGTAAATCGATGTTTTCCTTTTCGAGATCTCTATTTTCTATCGATAAATGCCAAGGTAAATTGAAATGTTCTGGAACGCCCGCTATTTTTATTGTTTTCATTATAATTTAGGATTTTTTAATTCGTACCAGTTCCAGGAAATGCCGTCTTCCATGTAGGACCCGGTCATTTTTAATCCAATTTTTTGTAATATTCTATTTGAAGCAATGTTTTCTGTATGCGCTGCTGCTTCCATAATTTTAATATTCATTGCATTGAAGCCATAATCCAACCAAGCAAAACTGGCTTCACTGGCATATCCTTTTCCCCAGAAATTTTCATTTAACCGATAACCAATATCATAAAAATGAATTTTATTATTCACCATTTCTGTGTTATATTTCAATCCGGCCCAACCAATTAATTCCTTGGTTTCTTTTAAAACAACAACAAATCGTCCAATATTGTTTTCCAAATATTGATTTCTGACCTTTTCTATATATTGGTGTACGTCATCGATTGAAGTTAAGGGTTTTTTCCATAAATATCTGTGAACGTTTGGATTGCAATCCATTTCAAATAAAGCATTAGCATCTGAAGGCTGCATTTCTCGTAGAATAAGTCGTTTGGTTTCTAGAATAAGATTCATCGTTTTTGCAAAAGTAAGTGGATTGTTAATGGTATAGCCCTGATCGCAACGGCATCCTTTTGTGCTGTCGTTGCGAGGAACGAAGCAATGACAGCACAAAAGATACAGTGTAGAGCAGGAATTAGCTCCAAATTAAAATTAAAGTTTTAGTATTGATTAGCTAATTTCTTCAACGTATAAGCAATCAATTCATCAACAGCTTTATATGGATCTTCGCTAAAAGTTCCCGAAGCACGATTGGCAATTATAGCATTTAATGACAATGCATTGTGTCCTAAAAGCGCTGAAAGCCCGTAAATAGCAGCTGTTTCCATTTCGAGATTGGTGATGCGATTGTCTTCAAATTTGAAGTTATCCATTTTTGAATTTAAATCTTCATCTTGAATATTCAATCGCAAAACACGTCCTTGTGGGCCATAAAAACCTCCGGCCGTCGCCGTTATTCCTTTGTGCATTTTATCGCTTTCTATCATTTTTTCCAATTTTTCGGAACAAGCAATCACGTATGGTTTTCCTTTTCGTAAATCCCAACTGGTATGTTTCACAAAAGCATCTTCCATTTTGATATTCGAAACTTCATCAATCAAATAGGAGCGAAGCATGTTGTCTAACCCCAAACCAAATTTTGACATCACAAAACTATCAACCGGAATATCGGCCTGCAATGAACCTGAAGTCCCAATACGAATGATGTTTAAAGAAGTCAGCTTTTCTTTTGGTTGACGGGTTTCTAAATCAATATTCACTAAAGCATCCAACTCGTTGATTACAATATCAATATTATCAGGACCAATTCCTGTAGACATAACCGTTATTCTTTTGTCTTTGAAGATTCCGGTTTGGGTTTTGAATTCTCTCTTTTGTGTCGAAAATTCAATACTATCAAAAAACTGAGTTATTTTTTCTACCCGATTTTGATCGCCCACAAAGATGATATCATGTGCAATATGTTCTGGTTTTAAATTTAAATGATAGACGCTACCGTCTGGATTGAGTATTAATTCTGATGATTGTATCATTGTTTTTTTTGTTTAAGGTTTAAGGTTTAAAGCTGCTCAACTGAACACTAATTACTGAACACTGAGTACTTTTTTATCCTCCAACACGTTTTACTTTAAAACCTTTAGCTTTTAAAATAGTCATGATTTTGTCACGATAATCACCTTGAATAATGATGGAGTCGTCTTTAAAAGTTCCACCAACACTCAATTTTGTTTTTATTTCTTTGGCCAAAATTTTAAAATCCTCGTCAGTACCTTCGTAACCTTCTATTATAGTTGTAGCTTTTCCTTTTCGCTTTTCGAATTTGCAGATCATAGGTTCTTTTTGAACGTATAATTCGTGTGCAACTTCTTCAATTACCTCCTCTGGCACCGGTTCGTGATCTGGGAAAAGGTTTTTTAATTGGTCATGTAAGTCCATAATATGTATTTTTTGAACGCGGATAACACGAATCTTACGGATTATCGCAAATTTTAATAGATAAAAAAACAAAAGACATTAAGAATAAACTTAATGTCTTTTAGTAGTTGACGTAAATTTAAGTTTTATTTTTTAATAAGGCCCAAATCTACTAAACGTTCGTATAAGTAGTCTCCAGCAGTAATATCTTCGAATTTTTTTGGATTTTCTGCATCAATACAATTTTCCAAACAATCCAATTTCATGTCACTTACAGGATGCATAAAAAACGGAATAGAATAACGTGAAGTTCCCCATAATTCTCTAGGAGGATTTACCACTTGATGAATGGTAGATTTTAGTTTGTTATTTGTGTGGCGAGATAACATGTCACCCACATTAATAACTAATTCATCAGGTTCAGCAACGGCATCAATCCATTCACCATCATGATTTTGAACTTGTAATCCTTTTCCTTGAGCACCCATTAACAAAGTGATCAAATTGATATCACCATGAGCCGCAGCACGAATAGCGTTTGCAGGTTCAGATGTGATCGGTGGATAATGAATAGGTCTTAAGATTGAATTTCCGTCTTTGGCATACTTATCAAAATAAAATTCATCTAAACCAAGGTGAATTGCTAGAGCTCTCAGAACGTAAACGCCTGTTTTTTCCAGCATTTGGTAGGCCTCTTTACCGGCAACATTAAAACGAGGTAACTCTTTTACTTCAACATTTTCAGGATATTCAGCAGCGTATTTTGAACCTTCAGATACGTACTGTCCGAAATGCCAAAATTCTTTTAAATCCCCTTCTTTTCTGCCTTTAGCATGTTCCGTTCCAAAAGAAATATAACCTCTTTGGCCACCAATTCCAGGAATCTCATAACTGCGTTTTGTTTCTAGAGGTAAAGCAAAGAAATTTCTAATTTCGCCATACAATTCATCAACCAATTGGTCGTCTAAAAAATGCCCTTTGAGTGCTACGAAGCCAATATCTTCAAATGCACTTCCGATTTCATTTACAAATTTTTGTTTACGTTTCGGGTCGTCCGAAAGGAAATCACGCAAGTCAACACTAGGAATGTTTTGCATACTTTAAATATTTTTTATAAATTACAAGGTATAAATCTTGCAGAGACAAAGATAAAGAATAATTTTAATTGAAAATTTTAAAAGTTAGCATTAAAATAAAAATATATAACAAATTAAATCAAAACTGTTATATTTTTTTATCTTTGAAACACAAAAAAATAAGAAAATGACCTTTGACAGAAAAAACCTTACCAACGATCAATTATTAGATTTATATAAACGAATACTGAAGCCACGATTAATAGAAGAAAAAATGTTAATTCTTATTCGGCAAGGTAAGGTTTCAAAATGGTTTTCAGGTATGGGTCAAGAGGCTATTTCTGTTGGAGTTACAGCAGTTTTAGATTCGGATGAGTACATTTTGCCAATGCATAGAAATCTTGGTGTTTTTACTGGGAGAAACATCCCTTTATATCGTCTTTTTTCGCAATGGCAAGGAAAAGCGAATGGCTTTACTAAAGGTCGCGATCGTAGTTTTCACTTTGGAACCCAACAATACAAAATTATAGGCATGATTTCCCATCTTGGTCCGCAATTAGGTGTTGCTGACGGGATTGCTTTAGCCAATAAACTAAAGAAAAACGGAAAAATTACCGCAGTTTTTACCGGGGAAGGCGCTACGAGTGAAGGTGATTTTCATGAAGCTTTGAATATTGCTTCGGTTTGGGAATTACCGGTGATGTTTGTAATAGAAAATAATGGTTATGGATTATCAACTCCTACAAATGAGCAATACCGTTGTGAAAATTTGGCTGATAAAGGAATTGGATATGGTATGGAAAGCCATATTATAGACGGTAATAATATTCTTGAAGTTTTTAACATTTTATCAGAATTGAAAGCGTCCATGACAGAAAAGCCACGCCCCGTTTTATTGGAATTTAAAACTTTTAGAATGCGTGGACATGAAGAGGCGAGTGGCACTAAATATGTTCCTCAAGACTTGATGGATATGTGGGCGATTAAAGATCCAGTTGATAATTACAGAAAATTTTTGTCCGAAAACGGAATACTTTCAGATGAATTTGATTCGGCTTTCAGAAGTGAAATCAAGAAAGAAATTGATGATAATTTGGCTATTGCCAATGCAGAACCTGAAATTGAAGCTTCTTACAGTGAAGAATTAAATGATGTTTATAAACCCTATCAATTTGAGTTAGTTAACCCATCTGAAGAAAAAAATAATATTCGTTTTATAGATGCTATTTCAAACAGTTTGCGTGAATCAATGGAACGCCATCCAAACTCTGTTATAATGGGCCAGGATATCGCGGAATATGGCGGTGCTTTCAAAATCACTGATGGTTTTGTAGCTCAATTTGGTAAAGAACGAGTTATCAATACGCCTATTTGCGAGAGTGCAGTAGTTTCGGCAGGAATGGGATTGTCCATCAATGGATACAAGGCCATTGTAGAAATGCAGTTTGCTGATTTTGTTTCCACGGGATTCAATCCTATTGTTAATTTATTAGCCAAATCACATTATCGTTGGCTTGAAAATGCTGATGTTGTGGTTCGTATGCCTTGCGGTGGTGGAACTCAAGCAGGACCATTTCACTCCCAAACCAATGAAGCTTGGTTTACTAAGACACCAGGTTTAAAAGTAGTTTATCCAGCATTTCCATACGATGCCAAAGGTTTATTAAATGCTTCAATTAACGATCCAAATCCGGTCATGTTCTTTGAGCACAAACAATTGTATAGAAGTGTATATCAAGATGTACCTAAAGATTATTACACGATTCCATTAGGAAAAGCCGCTTTATTGAAAGAAGGAAATGATGTCACTATTATTTCGTTTGGCGCAGCAGTGCATTGGGCGATAGATACTTTGGATAAAAACCCTACAATTTCGGCTGATTTATTAGATTTGAGAACGTTACAGCCTTTGGATACTGAAGCTATTTTTGCATCGGTAAAGAAAACAGGAAGGGTGCTTATTTATCAGGAAGACAGTATGTTTGGTGGTGTTGCCAGCGATATTTCGGCGATGATTATGGAAAATTGTTTCAAATATCTTGATGCGCCAGTTAAACGTGTGGCAAGTTTAGACAGTCCAATTCCATTTACAAAAGCGTTGGAAGATCAATATTTACCAAAAGGAAGATTTGAAAATGACCTGAAAGAACTCTTGGCGTATTAATAATTGAACTTTTAATTAGGTTATTTTTAGAGTTTTAATTCTAAAAATAACCTAATATCCAATAAATAATTATAAAAATTATAATTGTTCCGAAACAGCCACCACCTAATTTTTTGGCACCGTAACCCGCTAGTATTGTTTTGAAGAAACCATTCATATTTTTAAAATTTTAGTATTTATAAAAGTAAAAAAAATTATGGATGAACAAAGTTAGTTCAATTCGATGAAAATTTTCTTAATTAGTGCTATTTCTTCCAGATATATTGTTTTTTTCTCGTTCGTCGAAATGACAAAATTAAATACATTGGTTTTAGTACCGTTATTATCGATTACTCAATTTTGCTTTTTCTTTGATAATATCACTGATTTTTCGGTTTTCAATTTTGCTTTCTAACCAGGAGATAATATCGAGATAAAGAAATGCTCTTTTTTCATAAGTATTTTTTTCTAATTCGATGAATCGCTCTCGCATTTTAATAAACTCCTTCTTGATATCGCCAGGATATATGGAGTTTAAGTTTTTCAAAAACTTTATGATTTCTTTTTGCACTTCATGCAAATCATTCATTTTTAATAAAAATTTATAGGTGTTTTTCAACTGATTTTCTAAATAATAATCATTACCCAATTCATAATGAGCAATTAAACTCAATAATCGGGCAAAACACATCAAATCTTCTCTCATGGAAAGATTTTTGTTGTTTATAATTTTCTCAAGATAGAATATTGATTCAACATATTTTTCATTTCCAAAATAGATGCTGGCAATTTTATAGTAAAACAACATTTCGTGATGTTCATCAAGATGCTCGCTATGCAACTTTAATTTACTTAAAATTTCTGGAATTAGGTATTCGCTTTCAGCAAAAGTGCCTTCTAGAATATGATAGTTTAATTTGTTGTTATACAAATACAAGAACGATAATGATGCAATATTATCATTTACTGGGAAACGGGGATCATTGGTAGTTTCTTCCAGTAGAAACAAATATTTTTTAAATTTGGATTTATATTTTAACATGAATAAAGACTCCAGTAAATAATGATTCCCTTTTAAGAAAAAGACCGGATTCAGATAAATCATATTGGGATTATCATAAAAAAGAGTTACCCATTTATAAGCATATTTATAACTGGCTAAAAAGTCCTGTACTAAAAAACTACGCCAAAGATTAGCATTGTAAAACCAATATTTTTCCCGAAATCCAAATTTTTTTTCATCTAATTTGGCAATATGTTTGTTGAAATAATTATCAATGTATTTATATTCTTCATCACTTTTTACATATCCTGTTTTAAGCATTATTCCGTACAACTGCAGTGATAAATTGGATAATTTACTGGAAATGGTGTTCCTGTAATTTAACTCTTTTGCTTGTATAACTAGTTCATCGGCTCGACCTTGAATACTTCGGGTGATGTATTGGGATTCAATAAGTTTTTCAAATTCGACAATTTCATAGGCCATGAGTTTTTCGTCATTTTCTAAAGCTGCAATTTTTGTTTTATCCAAGATTTTCAAACTTTGCTTGTACAAACCTTTGTTGTATAATATTGCTGCAAAATCAATTTGTTCTCTTAATTGATAACGAATGTTTTGGCTAGGAATATTCAACCGGATACTGACTAATATTTGTTTATATAAATAGGACTTTAGGTTTGATAATTGTACTTTTTTTATAACACCACTTTTCAAGATAAGCTTCTCATCGTACACGTCGGACTTGTCCAGAATGTTGAATAATTCGATAAATTTTGTATTAGAACTTGTTTCCAATCTACTTGCAAAAATCTTAAATTGTCTCTTTTCGGACTTTGAAAGGGATTTTATTAAAACAAATAAAAAATCTTTTTGATGGTTAGCCATTGTAAAATATAGAAGTATAATGCACTGTAAATAAACAACTTAAGTCTTTATTAGTTGCTTTATAAGCAGTATATTTGGTTAAAATGAATTTTATATTTAAGTATTGAAATCTATTTTTGTTATGAAGATGTGAAATTACATTAAATAAATGAAAATGAATAGAGAGAAAGTTCAAATTTTTGATACCACTTTAAGAGATGGAGAACAGGTCCCAGGATGTAAACTAGATACCAAACAAAAACTTGTTATAGCAAATCGCTTAGATGAGATGGGAGTTGACATTATTGAAGCTGGCTTTCCTGTTTCTAGTCCAGGTGATTTTTTATCTGTTACAGAAATAAGCAAGATTGTAAAAAATGCTACGGTTTGTGGTTTAACCAGAGCAGTAAAAAATGATATCGATGTTGCAGCAGCCGCTTTAAAATATGCAAAAAAACCTCGTATTCATACTGGTATTGGAACTTCAAATTCTCATATAATACACAAACTTAATACTACAAGAGAAGATGTTATAGCTAGAGCAAAATTTGCTGTTTCGCACGCTAAATCGTATGTAGAAGATGTAGAGTTTTATGCAGAAGATGCTGGTAGAACTGATAATGATTTCTTAGCAAAAGTATGTGAAGAAGCAATAAAATCAGGCGCTACTGTACTTAATATACCGGATACCACAGGCTATTGTTTGCCGGAGGAATATGGAGCGAAAATTAAATATCTTAGAGAAAATGTAAAAGGAATTGAAAATGTAATTCTTTCTTGTCATTGTCATAATGATCTTGGTATGGCTACTGCCAATTCTATTGTGGGAGCTGTAAATGGAGCTCGACAAATTGAATGTACTATTAATGGAATTGGTGAAAGAGCAGGAAATACGGCACTTGAAGAAGTAGTTATGATTTTCAAACAACATCCTTATTTGAACTTATATACTGACATCGACTCCAAACAATTGAATGAAATGAGTCGATTGGTTTCAGAAAGCATGGGAATGATTGTGCAGCCTAATAAAGCTATTGTTGGTGCTAATGCATTTGCACACAGCTCAGGAATTCATCAGGATGGAGTAATAAAAAATAGATCAACTTACGAAATCATGGATCCATTAGATGTTGGCGTAAATGAATCTTCAATAGTTCTTACAGCGAGAAGTGGTAGAGCTGCATTGGCTTACAGAGCCAAAAAAGTAGGTTACGAACTTACCAAAGTTCAACTTGATATTGTCTATATTGAGTTTTTGAGATTTGCAGATATCAAAAAAGAAGTCTTAGATGAGGACATTCATCAAATTATTGAAGTCTGCAAAATACAAAGTGAATTAATTAGAAGCTAATACAAATAGTTAGATAAAAGGTTTAGTACACAATTTTAAAAAATAATACCATGAACTTAAAAATAGCAGCACTAGCAGGAGACGGAATAGGACCAGAGGTAATCTTACAAGCGAAGAAAGCGTTATATGCTATTGGATTGGTTTTTGACCATGAATTTGTTTTTGAAGATGCCTTTGTTGGCGCTATTGCCATTGATAAAACAGGTAATCCTCTTCCGGAACAAACATTGAATCTTTGTCTTAATACCGATGCCGTTTTATTTGGAGCTATTGGTGATCCAAAATACGATAATAACCCGGATGCCAAAGTCCGTCCAGAACAAGGTTTATTAAAATTACGAAAATCACTGGGTTTATTTGCTAATATCAGACCTATAAAACCATATGCTTCTTTATTAAATTCGTCTCCTTTAAAAAAAGAAATAATCCAAGGTGCTGATTTTATCATTTTCAGGGAGTTGACTGGCGGTGTTTATTTTGGTGAAAAGAAATTAAATGAGACTGGAACAATAGCCTCGGATTTATGTGAATATTCAGAAGAAGAAATTACCAGAATTTCCCATTTAGCATTTAAAAGTGCGCAAAATAGAAGAAAAAAAGTGACTATGGTTGATAAGGCCAACGTCCTTGAAACATCCAGATTATGGAGAAGAGTAGTAAAAAAAGTAAGTGAAGATTACCCTGATGTATCGTTAGATTTCCTTTTTGTCGATAATGCAGCAATGCAAATTATTCTTAATCCAAGACAATTTGATGTGATATTGACTGAAAATTTATTTGGTGATATCTTATCTGATGAAGCTAGTGTAATCACAGGTTCTATTGGATTATTAGCATCGGCATCATTAGGGAATACAAATGCTCTTTTTGAACCTATTCATGGTTCTTACCCCCAGGCTACCGGAAAAAATATCGCGAATCCAATTGCTTCGATTTTATCTGCAGCTATGTTGTTAGAACATTTTGGACTCCATAAAGAAGCTACAAAAGTGTATGAGGCGGTAGAAAAAGCCATCGAGTATAATGTAGTTACAGTAGACTTAAATAAAGATTCAAAATTTGGAACCAATGAAGTAGGTGATTTTATTTCAAACGTCATTTTAAGCAAAGATGACTTATATTTTAAAATTGATAATATCAAAATAGGACAATCAACAATCGTTTAATGGTAAGGTAATTTCTTAGTCTTAAAACATAAAACGCATACACAAATTAACAAATAATGGAATTAAATAAATACAGCAAAATAATCACACAAGATGAAACACAACCTGCAGCGCAAGCTATGCTGTACGGAATTGGTTTGACCGAAGAAGATTTGAAAAAAGCACAAGTTGGAATTGTCAGCATGGGTTATGAAGGAAATCCTTGTAATATGCACTTGAATGATTTAGCAAAAGATGTTAAATCAGGAATTTGGGCAGAAGATTTGGTTGGGTTAATTTTTAATACTATCGGTGTAAGTGATGGTATTTCAAACGGTACTGAGGGTATGCGTTTTTCATTGGTTTCTAGAGATGTAATTGCTGATTCTATCGAAACAGTGATGGGAGCACAATGGTATGACGCCATGATTGCAGTTGTAGGTTGCGATAAAAATATGCCAGGTTCTGTCATGGCTATGGGAAGAGTTAATCGTCCTGCAATAATGGTTTATGGAGGGTCGATCCATTCTGGAAAATGGAAAGGAGAATCACTTAATATTGTTTCTGCTTTTGAAGCATTAGGAAAAAAATTCAACAATACAATTACACCTGAGGATTTTAAAGGAGTAATACAAAACGCTTGTCCAGGTGCTGGTGCATGTGGAGGAATGTATACCGCAAACACCATTTCATCTGCAATTGAAGCTTTAGGAATGAGTTTACCTTATAGTTCATCGAACCCCGCTTTAAGTCAAGAGAAAAAGCAAGAATGTTTGGATGCAGGTAAAGCTATCCGAATTTTACTAGAAAAAGATATCAAACCAAAGGATATTATGACTAAAAAATCCTTTGAAAACGCGATTACCATGGTGGCAGTTTTAGGAGGTTCCACTAATGCGGTTATGCATTTAATTGCTATGGCACATTCTGTTGATATTGAAATCACATTAAAAGATTTTCAAGACATAAGTGATAAAACGCCATTGCTTGCTGATTTAAAACCAAGTGGTAAATATTTAATGGAAGATTTACATGAAGTAGGAGGAGTTCCTGCTGTAATGAAATATTTGTTAAAAGAAGGATTTCTTCACGGTGATTGTTTGACAGTAACGGGTAAAACATTGGCTGAAAATTTAACAACTGTACCTGATTTGCAAGATGGACAAGACGTGATTCATGAAATCCAAAAAGCATTGAAAGCAAGTGGAAACATTCAAATTTTATTCGGAAATCTGGCTTCAGAAGGTTGTGTTGCCAAAATAAGCGGAAAAGAAGGAGAGTATTTTGAAGGGCCTGCCGTTGTTTTTGAAAGTGAATTTACGGTTATTCCAGGTATTCAAAGTGGAATGGTAAAACCGGGAGATGTAGTTGTTATTAGGTATTGTGGACCAAAAGGTGGCCCGGGAATGCCTGAAATGCTTAAACCTACATCAGCTATTATGGGTGCAGGATTGGGTAGCAGTGTTGCTTTGATTACGGATGGCAGATTCTCTGGAGGATCACATGGATTCGTGGTAGGTCACGTAACACCCGAAGCATATGACGGAGGTGGAATAGCCTTGGTAAAGAATGGAGATGTCATTACTATTGATGCTATAAATAATACCATCAATTTGAAAATTTCTGACGAAGAATATGCGAAAAGAAAAGCGAATTGGGTCCAACCTGATTTGAAAGTAACAAAAGGAGTTTTATTGAAATATGCAAGATCGGTCTCGAGTGCTTCAACAGGTTGCGTAACAGATAAATAAACCCCTAAACCCCAAAGGGGAAATAATAAATAGGATTGGACTTTTATTTGAAAGTAAAAAAAAAGAATACTATATCAATCTTGGCTTACTCCGCAAAGGATAGGGCTTGGATGTGAAAAATAATAAACGTACCCATGGGAACAAATAAAATATCTGGCGCAGAAGCCGTTATTAGATGCTTATTAGAAGAAGGAGTAGACTTGGTTTATGGATATCCAGGAGGTGCCATAATGCCAGTTTATGACGAATTATATAAATTTAAAGATCAATTGCATCATGTTTTAGTACGTCACGAGCAAGGGGCAACGCATGCGGCTCAAGGATTTGCAAGAGCAACGGGAAAAGTAGGTGTCGCAATTGCTACTTCTGGTCCTGGAGCAACAAATTTAGTTACGGGAATTGCCGACGCTCAAATTGATTCTACGCCAATGGTTTGCATTACAGGCCAGGTTGGAAAACATTTATTGGGTTCCGATGCTTTTCAGGAAACCGATATTATTGGAATTTCAACTCCAGTAACCAAATGGAATTATCAGATTACAGAAGCTTCTGAAATTCCGGAAATTATGGCTAAAGCTTTTTTTATTGCAAAGTCTGGACGTCCAGGTCCAGTATTGATTGATATTACCAAAAATGCACAATTTGACGAAATTGAATTTAGTTATAAAAAATGTACCAGCATTAGAAGTTACAATCCAAAACCGACTTTAGATATTGAAAAAATTAAAGAGGCTGCGGAACTAATCAATAATGCAAAAAAACCATATATCGTTTTTGGTCAGGGAATTATTCTTGGCGAAGCCGAAGAACAGTTAAAAGCATTAGTGGAGAAATCAGGAATTCCTGCTGCATGGACTATTTTGGGACTTTCTGCAATGCCGACAGATCATCCATTAAACGTAGGGATGTTAGGAATGCACGGTAATTACGGTCCAAATGTTTTGACCAACGAATGTGATGTTTTAATAGCACTTGGAATGCGTTTTGACGATCGTGTGACAGGAAATTTAGCTACGTATGCGAAGCAAGCCAAAGTAATTCACTTTGAAATTGATCCGGCAGAAATAGATAAAAACGTAAAAACTACTGTTGCTGTTTTGGCTGATGTAAAAGAATCGCTAGCTGCTTTACTTCCTTTTATTGAAAGTAAAACGCATGAATCTTGGCACAACGAGTTCAAAGAATTATATAAAATCGAATTAGAATCTGTTATAAATGAGGAATTAAACCCTACAAATGACAAGGGAATTTCGATGGGTGAAACGATCGAAATGATCAATAAACACTCAAAAGGAGATGCGATTATGGTTTCGGATGTAGGGCAACATCAAATGTTTGCTTGTCGTTATGCCAAATTCAATTCGACTAAAAGTAATGTGACTTCAGGCGGTTTAGGTACTATGGGATTCGCTTTACCGGCTGCTATCGGTGCCAAAATGGGAATGCCAGATCGTGAAGTGGTAGCAATTATTGGCGATGGAGGTTTTCAAATGACCATTCAGGAGTTGGGAACGATTTTTCAAACGAAAGTTCCAGTGAAAATTGTGGTATTGAATAATGAATTTTTAGGAATGGTTCGTCAATGGCAGCAATTGTTTTTTGACAAAAGATATGCTTCTACTGAAATGATTAATCCAAACTTTACTGCTATTGCTGAGGGGTATTATATTAAAGCTAAAAAGGTAACTAAACGAGAAGATTTAGATGGGGCTGTTGCCGAAATGATGGCTTCAAAAGAATCTTATTTTCTTGAAGTTATGGTAGAAAAAGAAAATAACGTATTCCCAATGATTCCAACAGGAGCATCGGTTTCAGACATTCGTTTGTCGTAAAATAGTTTAAAGTTTAAGGTTTAAAAGTTGTTAGAATAAAAACACTCATAGTACAAATAAGAATCGTATTCAACTTTAAACGTTAGACAAAAAAACTTTAAACAAAAAAAATGGAAAATAAAACATTCACTATTTCTGTCTATTCAGAAAACAACGTTGGCTTATTAAACAGAATATCTGGAATATTCTTGAAACGTCATATCAATATTTTGAGTCTAAATGTATCCGAATCAGAGATTGAAAATGTCTCAAGATTTATCATAGTTGTGGATACAACGGAAAAATGGGTGCAAAATATCGTAGGCCAAATCGAAAAACAAATCGAAGTAATCAAAGCCTTTTATCATGTTGATGAAGAAACAATTTTTTTAGAAAATGCACTTTTCAAAATACATTCCAGCTTACTTTTTGACGAAAGGCAAATTCAAAACATTATTAAAGAAAGTCATTCGGAAATAGTTACGGTCTCAAGAGACTATTTTGTGATTTCAAAGTCAGGAAAACGTTCTGAAATTGAAGAATTATATGAAAAATTAAAACCTTTCGGAATCATGCAGTTTGTGCGATCGGGAAGAATATCTGTTTCCAAAGAAAAAATGGAAATATCAACTTTATTAGAAGATCTTAAACTGTAATCAGTGTTTCATTGCAATGGCTCTTCGCAATTGCAAAGTGCTAATCTGTTTAATTCTCCAGTAAATAAACCTAATCAATTATTAAATTTTACATTCATTAAATATTAAAAAAAAATGGCAAATTATTTCAATTCATTACCACTTAGATTACAATTAGAACAATTAGGCGTTTGCGAATTCATGGATCAATCAGAATTCGTAAATGGTATAAAAGCATTAGCAGGAAAAAAAGTAGTTATCGTAGGTTGTGGAGCTCAAGGTTTGAATCAAGGTTTGAACATGAGAGATTCGGGTTTAGATATTTCTTACGCATTGCGTGCAGAAGCAATTGCTCAAAAAAGAGCTTCTTTTATGAATACTGCTGATAATGGTTTCAAAGTGGGAACTTATGAAGAATTAATTCCAACTGCTGATTTGGTTTGCAATCTAACACCAGATAAGCAACATACAGCTGTAGTTACAGCAATAATGCCTTTGATGAAAAAGGGTTCAACATTAGCCTATTCCCATGGATTTAATATAGTTGAAGAGGGAATGCAAATTCGTAAAGACATCACCGTAATTATGTGTGCTCCAAAATGTCCTGGATCTGAGGTTCGTGAAGAATATAAAAGAGGTTTTGGTGTACCAACACTAATAGCGGTTCACCCTGAGAATGATCCAAACAGTGAAGGTTTTGAGCAAGCAAAAGCGTATGCAGTTGCTACGGGTGGTCACAAAGCGGGAGTTTTGAACTCTTCATTTGTAGCGGAAGTAAAATCAGATTTAATGGGAGAGCAAACCATTCTTTGTGGAATGTTACAAACAGGTTCTATTTTATGTTTCGATAAAATGGTTGAAAAAGGAATCGAGCCTGCTTATGCTTCAAAATTAATTCAATACGGTTGGGAAACTGTAACTGAAGCTTTAAAGCATGGTGGAATTACAAACATGATGGATCGTCTTTCTAATCCAGCAAAAATTGAAGCTTACGAAATTTCGGAAGAATTGAAAGATATCATGCGTCCATTGTTCCAAAAACACCAAGACGATATCATTTCTGGAGAATTTTCAAAAAACATGATGATTGACTGGGACAATAATGATGTTAATTTGTTGACTTGGAGAGCTGCTACGGCAGAAACAAATTTTGAAAAAACAGCACCAACAGCAGCACATATTTCAGAACAAGAATATTTTGATAATGGTGTTTTGATGATTGCCATGGTCAAAGCCGGTGTAGAATTAGCTTTTGAAACCATGACACAATCAGGTATCATTGAAGAATCTGCTTACTATGAATCTTTGCATGAGCTGCCTTTGATTGCTAATACTGTGGCAAGAAAAAAATTATATGAAATGAACAGAATCATTTCTGATACAGCGGAATACGGTTGTTATCTTTTTGATCATGCTTGCAAGCCTCTATTGGTTGATTTTATGAAAACGGTAGACACAAATGTTATTGGAAAACCATTTTCAACTTCAAACGGAGTAGATAATGCGGTACTTATTGCAGTAAATAAAAGTATTCGTCAACATCCTATTGAAGAAGTAGGAGAGTGGTTGAGAGAATCTATGACTGCGATGAAAAAAATAGGATAATAAAAATTAGGAATTACCACGCATGAGGGTGTGTTGGGATCTGCATTATATCATTTGAATCCATAGTATTTTGAATTAGTAGCACTTATTAAGAGAAAAAAGATATCGATGCACATTACATTCACTTAACTCCAAACGAGCTGAGAGTTAAGTGAAGTAATTCCTTTATTTAAAATAGAATTGTAAAAACTATTTTCATTTTAAAAAAAGTTAATGGTTTTATTATTGAAGATTTTGGTAGTACCTATATTGTTGTAAAATCTAAATTATTTTGGTTAGTATATTTAGAAATTAGGGTTAATTATTACTAAATTATTTTGTTGTTAAATTTTGTTGAGACTAAGGGCGGGGTAGAGAAAATCTATCTCGCTTTTTTTTGTGTCAAACATTTTTATCTAAAACAATAAAAAACAAACAAATCTTCAGTAAATAGCTATTTTTTTTACGTGATAATGATTTTTTTATAGAAATTAATATTTTAAATAATTTTAGGAATAGCGAGAGATTTGATACTTTTATAAAAAATTAAAACATGAGCTATTATAAAATTGAAAATTTAGAACAATATTTTAAACATTATAACAAATCAGTTCGTGAACCAAGAAAATTTTGGGGAAAAATAGCAGAAGAAAACTTTACCTGGTACCAACAATGGGATAAAGTGGTTGACTTTAATATGGCTGAAGCGGAAGTAAAATGGTTTACGGAAGCTAAAGTAAATATTACAAAAAATTGTATTGACAGACATCTAAATAAAAGAGGAGATAAAACGGCGATAATTTTTGAACCCAATGATCCCAGTGAAAAAGCATTACACATTACTTATAATGAATTGCATCAGCAAGTTTGTAAAATGGCAAATGTATTGCGTGAACAAGGAATAAAAAAAGGAGATCGCGTTTGTATCTACTTACCAATGATTCCTGAATTAGCCATTACTACTTTGGCATGTGCCAGAATTGGTGCGATACATTCGGTAATTTTTGCAGGATTCTCATCCTCTGCAGTAGCAACAAGAATAAATGATAGTGATTGCAAGCTCGTTATCACTTCAGATGGTGGATATAGAGGGAATAAAACTATTGATTTAAAGGGAATAATTGACGAGGCATTGACAAACTGTCCTGGAGTAGAAAAAGTACTTGTTATTAAGAGAACAAATACAACAGTTAATATGAAAGCGGAACGTGACCAATGGTTGCAACCTCTTTTAGACCAAGCCTCAGACAACAATGTAGCTGAAATAATGGACGCCGAAGATCCATTATTTATTCTTTACACTTCCGGTTCTACTGGAAAACCAAAAGGGATGGTGCATACAACTGCGGGATACATGGTTTATACAGCCTATACCTTTAAAAATGTTTTTAATCATGAAGAAAATGACATATTTTGGTGCACCGCTGATATCGGTTGGATTACTGGGCATTCTTATACTTTATATGGTCCATTATTGAACGGCGGTACAACTGTTATTTTTGAAGGAGTTCCTTCTTATCCTGATTTTAGCCGTTTTTGGGAAATTATCGAAAAACACAAAGTCACTCAATTTTATACTGCCCCAACAGCTATCCGTGCTTTGGCAAAAGAAAGTTTAGAATATGTGCAAAAATATCCTTTGAAATCTTTAAAAGTGATTGGATCTGTAGGAGAACCTATAAATGAAGAAGCATGGCACTGGTACAATGACCACGTCGGAGATAAAAGATGTCCCGTGGTAGATACTTGGTGGCAAACTGAAACTGGTGGAATTATGATTTCGCCAATTGCATTTGTTACTCCAACTAAACCAACTTACGCTACTTTGCCATTACCGGGAATTCAACCCGTTTTAATGGATGAAAAACGAAATGAAATAGAAGGTAATCAAGTGGTAGGAAGTTTATGTATCAAGTTTCCTTGGCCTGGAATTGCCCGAACTATTTGGGGTGATCATCAAAGGTATAAAGACACCTATTTCTCTACCTTTCCTGGGAAATATTTCACAGGTGATGGAGCTTTGCGCGATGAAGTGGGTTATTATAGAATTACTGGTAGAGTAGATGATGTAGTTATTGTTTCAGGACATAATCTAGGAACTGCTCCTATTGAGGATGCTATTAATGAGCATCCGGCCGTTGCTGAATCAGCTATTGTCGGTTTTGCACATGATATTAAAGGAAATGCGTTATACGGTTTTGTAACGCTAAAAGAAACCGGTGAAACTAGAAATAAAGAAAATCTGATCAAAGAAATTAATCAACACATAGCGGATCATATTGGGCCAATTGCTAAGTTAGATAAAATTCAATTTGTTTCAGGTTTACCAAAAACGAGATCCGGAAAAATCATGCGTCGAATTCTGCGAAAAATCGCGGAGGGTGACTATTCAAACTTTGGAGATACATCGACCTTATTAAATCCAGAAGTTATCGATGAAATAAAGGAAGGAAAATTGTAAATAAAATTAAAAGCTGTTTGTAAATCAAGCGGCTTTTTTTAGACTTAATTACTTTTCAGATGTTAAAAATAATTAAGTTAATTATTTAGGTTTTATATTCAATTACATAGCGACATTCGCTTACAAATCCATAAATTTACTTCTGTATGAAAAACAAGGAAGTTTTAATTATTGGTGGTGGTTTAGCAGGTTTGACTGCAGCTATTCATTTATCCAAAATTGGATTTCAAGTTACCGTTGTTGAAAAAAATGAATTTCCAAAACACAAAGTTTGTGGAGAATACATATCGAATGAAGTTTTGCCATATCTCAATTGGCTTAATTTAGATATTGAAGATTTGCATCCAACACATATTACCCATATTGAATTTTCAACAGTTTCCGGAAAAACAATTAAGAACAGTTTACCGCTAGGAGGATTCGGAATTAGTCGCTATGTGCTTGACGAATATTTATATAAAAAAGCAATTGCGAATGGCTGTGAAATAATTAAAGATACGGTAGAATCGATTATTTTTGATAATGATGAATTTACAGTAACCACTTCAGATAAGACCATTTTAAAATCGGAGATTGTAATTGGTGCTTTTGGAAAACGGTCCAATATTGATCAGAAATTAAATCGTAATTTTATTCAGAAAAAATCTCCTTGGTTGGCTGTAAAGGCGCATTATTCTGGAGATTTTCTCAATCATTTAGTGGGTTTGCATAACTTTAAAGGAGGATATTGTGGTGTTTCGAAAGTAGAAAGTGACATTGTTAATATTTGTTATTTAGCAGATTACGAAACCTTTAAAAAATTTAAAAATACGGACGACTACCAAGAAAAAGTAGTTTCTCAGAATCCACATTTGAAGACAATTTTCGAAAAAAGTAACTTGCTTTTTGAAAAACCTTTAACGATTAGCCAAATTTGTTTTGAGGAAAAGCTAGCTGTTGAAAACCATATTTTAATGATTGGCGATACTGCTGGTTTGATTCATCCGCTATGCGGAAACGGAATGGCAATGGCTATTCATAGTGCTAAAATTGTTGCAGAACTAATTGATAGATATAACAGTGACAAAATAAAATCCAGGGCTGAATTAGAAGAAAAATACATTCAGGAATGGAATTTTAATTTTAGCCAACGATTGAAAATGGGAAGATTTTTATCGAATCTTTTGCAAAAGCAAAAACTATCTGTTGTATTGATGCGTATATTAATTATATTTCCGTTTTTATTGGCAATAATTATAAAAAAGACACACGGGAAACCGATAATTTTAAACTTATAAATGCTTATAAACACCAAATATAGGACGGATGAACCTGAAACGATGGACGATTTTGCCATGGAAGGAGAAATCTTACGGGACGCATTAGATAAAATAGCCAAAATCAACCAGCTTTTAGGAGGAAACCAACTAACTTTACTAGGGGTTCAGGAATTGATAAAAAACATTCCAAAAACAACAGCAATTACAATAGTGGATGTAGGCTGTGGTAATGGTGATATGTTGCGAACCTTGTCAGACTATGGGTTAAAAAATAATTTAAACCTTCAACTGATAGGAATTGATGCAAATAACTTCACGGTTAATCACGCGCAACAATTATCTCAAAATTATCCTAATATAAGGTACCAATGTGAGGACATATTTGATAAATCTTTTAACGAATTAAAATACGATATTGTTTTGTGTACTTTGACATTGCATCATTTTAAAGACAATGAAATAATTCATTTATTAAATGTGTTTAATGCCAATTCGAATATTGGAATTGTTATTAATGACCTGCAGAGGAGTGCAATATCCTATCGTCTATTTCAAGCACTGTGTTTTGTCTTTAGATTGAATGATATGTCACGAGAAGACGGATTAATTTCAATTTTAAGAGGGTTTAAAAAAGTAGAATTGATAAATTTTTCAGAAAAATTAAAGTTCAGCAACTATAAAATCCAATGGAAATGGGCTTTTCGCTACCAATGGATAATTTCAAAAATATGAGTGTAAAAATAAAAACGATAAGCAAACAATTACCAAAATATTCAAGAAATACGGACGAAATTATTCCTTTTTTGGATGCTTGGCTAGAGGGTCAGGAGGAACGTTTTATTAGAAAGGTAAAAAAAATTTTTGAAGGTGCTGCAGTCGATAAGCGCTATTCTATTATGGATCCCATTGAAGTTTTTACGAAAACATCCTTTGAAGAAAGAAATGATATTTATGTACGTGAAGTAATTGAATTAGGTGAAAAAGTACTCGAAAAAGCATTGAAAAAAGCCAATTGGAATCCTAAAGATTTGGACTATATCATTACCGTAAGTTGCACTGGAATTATGATTCCTTCTTTAGATGCCTATTTAATTAATAAATTAAAATTGCGTCAGGATATTGTTCGGCTTCCCGTTACTGAAATGGGCTGTGCAGCGGGAATTTCTGGAATCATTTATGCTAAAAATTTCTTGCAGGCCAATCCTGGAAAACGAGCTGCCGTAATTGCTGTCGAAAGTCCTACAGCAACGTTTCAATTAGATGATTTTTCGATGGCAAACATTGTAAGCGCGGCAATTTTTGGTGATGGAGCCGCTTGTGTTTTGCTTTCTTCCCATGAAGATGATGAAGGACCAGAAATTCTAGCTGAAGAAATGTATCATTTTTATGATAACATTCATATGATGGGCTTTAAGCTCACCAATTCCGGTTTACAAATGGTTTTGGATATTGAAGTTCCGGAAACGATAGCTTCTCATTTTCCGGATATCATCCATCCATTTTTAGAAAGAAATACTCTAAAAATGAAAGATATCGACCATTTAATTTTTCATCCAGGAGGAAAGAAAATTGTACAAACGGTTGAAGCTTTATTTTCTGATTTAGGAAAAAATATAAACGATACCAAAGAAGTATTACGCTTGTATGGGAATATGTCGAGCGCTACCGTTTTATATGTTCTGGAAAGAATTATGGATGGTAATCCGGAAAAAGGGTCAAAAGGATTGATGCTGAGTTTTGGACCAGGATTTTCAGCACAACGAGTATTACTGCAGTTTTAAACAATAAAATGAATAGCCAAGATATCATAGCACAATTGCCCTATTCAAAGCCTTTTCTATTTGTGGACGAAATAACCCATATTGATGAGAACGGAGTGGAGGGCAGTTACACTTTTGATGAAAATCTAGATTTTTACAAAGGCCATTTTAAGGATTTTCCAGTTACTCCAGGTGTTATTTTAATAGAAGTTATGGCTCAAATTGGGTTGGTTTGTCTGGGTATGTTTTTACTAAATAATACATTTAGTAAAAGCACTTCAATTGCTTTAACATCAACGGATATTGAATTTTTAAAACCAATTTTTCCTACTGAAAAAGTAATTGTGATTTCTGAAAAAATATATTTTAGATTTGGAAAATTAAAATGTAAAGTAATCATGAAAAATGAAAATGAAGAAGTTGTTTGTACGGGAATAATTGCAGGAATGGTAATCCGTAAATAAATGAAAAAAAGAGTTGTAATAACGGGACTAGGTGTAGTTGCTCCAAATGGAGTAGGGCTTGATGCGTTTACTCATGCAATCAAAAAGGGTGTTTCAGGAATTAAAAAAGACCCGGAATTAGAACGATTACAATTTTCCTGTCAGATTTCCGGAAAGCCTGAAATTTCTACTGAATTGTCATTGCAATATTTTTCTGAACTAGAATTGCGAAATTTTAACTCAACGGGTATTTTATATGGCGTAATTGCAGGAATAGATGCTTGGAAAGACGCGGGATTAGCAATAGAAATCATTGAGGATCCGGATTGGGATAGCGGGACCATTTTTGGCACTGGAACTTCTGGAATAGATAAATTTCGGGAAAGTATTTATAAAATTGATGATTTTCAAACTAGAAGGTTAGGAAGTACAGCCGTGGCGCAAACCATGAATAGTGGTGTTAGTGCTTATTTAGGAGGAAAATTAGGTTTAGGAAATCAGGTTACTACAAATTCTTCTGCTTGTACTACTGGAACCGAAAGTATTCTCATGGCTTACGAACGTATACAATCAGGTCAGGCAAAACGTATTTTGGCAGGAAGTACCAGCGATTCTGGGCCGTATATTTGGGGGGGATTCGATGCTATGCGCGTTTGTACTTTTAAACATAATGATTCCCCAGAGCAAGGTTCAAGGCCAATGAGTGTCACTGCTTCGGGGTTTGTGCCTGGAAGCGGAGCAGGAGCTTTGGTTTTGGAAGATTTAGAAACTGCGTTAGCTCGCGGGGCAAAAATTTACGCCGAAGTTTTAGGCGGAAATGTAAACTCTGGTGGGCAACGCGGATTAGGAACTATGACTGCGCCAAATCCTGTCGCCGTTCAGAAATGTATTAAAAATGCTATTGAAAATGCAGGAATTCATGCAAATGAGATCGATGCTATTAATGGACACTTGACAGCAACATCAAAAGATAGTTTAGAAATCCAGAATTGGAGTGAAGCTTTAGGAAGAAAGGGAATTGATTTTCCGTATATAAACTCTTTAAAATCAATGGTGGGTCATTGTTTATCTGGCGCAGGTAGCATTGAAAGTGTAGCTTCGATATTGCAATTGCATCAGGGATTTGTTTTTCCGAATATAAATTGTGAAGATATAAATCCTGAGATTACAGCTCTTATTGATGAGTCTAGAATCCCAATAAAATTAATTGAAAAAGAATTAAATATTGTTGCAAAAGCCAGTTTTGGTTTTGGTGATGTCAATGGTTGCGTGATTTTTAAGAAATATAAATCCTAGCCTAATTCAGTGTTAACTGGTAAAAAGCAGAATCAAAAATAAACATCTAATTAGAATAAATAAACGTATCAACTTATTGCCTTTGTTGGCTAAAAAATTAAATATGAATAAAGAACAAACAATTGAAGAATTAAAAAGTATTGTTAAACCGTACATTGCAAATCAGGAAGCATTTGACACATTGACGGAAGAAACTGATTTCATCAATGACTTGAAAATTAACTCTGCTAATTTAGTTGATGTTATTTTAGATATAGAAGAAAAATACAACATCGTGATTGATAATGAATCTATGGAACGAATGATCAACGTAAAATCAGCAATGGAAATTATAGACGCTAAATTATCAGAAAAAGAGTAAGAGATATTCAAAATAGATAAATAAAGGTGATTGGAAACGATATAGTAGATTTGGCTTTGGCTAAAAAAGAAAGCAACTGGCAGCGGAAAGGTTTTTTGGATAAAATTTTTACGCAACAGGAACAGCTGCTTATTACTCGTGCGAACAGTTCGGAAGTAATGGTTTGGAACTTATGGACCAGAAAAGAAGCTGCTTATAAAATCTACAATAGGGAAACCGGTATTCGGGGCTATTTTCCATTGCAATTCGAATGTCATTTTGAGAATGAAGTTTTAGGTACGGTTATTTGTAATGGAAATATGTATTTTACACAAACAGATATTTCAGATGAATTTATGCACACTATTGCAGTTGCAGAAAAAAAATATTTTATGCGAATAAAGAATTTAGATTCTGATGCTAATATCTGTAAAATGAATGGAATTCCCTTTATAATGGACCAATTGACTGAAATCACAAAACCAGTTTCAATTTCTCATCACGGGCGTTTTTGGAGAGGTATTACCCTTTGATTTATAAGGAAAAGTGTTATTTAATCCCCAATCTGGACTTTAATTTTAAGAAAAGTAAAGCAATTCTATAAGCGTCTTCGGAGGAAGAATTACGATCACTTTTGGGTAAGTTGTATATGGTACTTAATTCGTCTAATGAAAATTGCCTGTTGTTGATATCTTGAAGTTTACGATACATTACATCAATATCTAAAGCTTCATTTTTTAGGCGCCCGCAATCTAGTCTTTCTAGTGCGGCATTAATCATTTCTACATCAAAATCAATATGATGTCCTACCAATACAGCATTTCCAAGGAATTCAATCAGTGATTTAATAGCCTCAAGTTCACCTAATTTTTTCATTTTACTCTCTACGATAAATTCGTTTGAAAGTCCATTATCGTGAAGAAATTTATATTGTAACAAAACGGCTTCAAAACTATCCCCAATAACAACACTGTTATCGATTACCGCAAATGAGCCAATAGATAGAATAACGTCTTTTACCGGATTTAAACCAGAAGTTTCAGTCGATAAAATTACGAATCGTTTTGATTTTTTATCAAATTTAGTAAGATACTCCTTCCAAAATTCGGGATGCTCTTTATTTATATTTTTCAGCCAATCGATCATACTTTATGAAAATTGCGTAAGTTGAAATTTACTTTTTATTAATTCCTCTAATTCTTTCATTGGAGTCAATGCATTTTTTAATTTTTCTTTATCAATTTTTGATAATTCATTCAAATTTATAAATTGACCGGAATCATCATTTTTCAAACCTTCTATTGTTCTAAATTTTGACAAGATCAAAAAAGCTTCGGCACAATTAAGATAAATTTCTGAATTTTTGACATCGGTAATTGCTAATTGTTTGAATCTTTGGTAAGTATTGTTGATTCCTCTGATGTTGTAATTTAAAGCAAACAAACGGGCGCCATCTATTAATGGCATTAAAGCACGTGTTTTTATATCAAATTTATTTTTGTTTGGTCCTTCTTCTTCCACATTGAAATTTTTGAAAAAAGTCAAAGGAGCATTTTTTCTTAGGGCATCATTTCCTAAAAAGTCAAAGAACAAAGTATTGTTTTTAGCATTTTTGAAAACGGTATTAGTTATGGCTTCTTCAATTTTTTGTTCTCCAAACGCAATTTCATAATCAAAGAAAATACTACTCAAATCATTACTATTCTCACCGGGAGTATTCATCCAGCTGTTGTACTGTTTTATCCAGTCTGTCAGTGATTTACACCAAAGCATATTGCTTCCCATATGCCCATTTGGACATAGTTCATAACCTATTTTCTCTAAGGTTGCAGTTGTTTTCTTTCCTAATTTTAGAAAATAGTCTTTTACGTCTCTATATTTATCAGGTGTTACATCTTCAAAAATTAAAATACTATCTTGATCCGTTGGTAGTAATTGTTCTTTTCGTCCTTGACTACCAATACTTAACCACGCAAAACGAGCAGGAGGGGAGCCTAATTCTAAAATTGATAATTCGACTGAACGTTTAATAAGTGCCATATTAATTTCACTGGCAATATTATTTATATGAGAAAGAGGAATATTTTTATGAATCGAATTTTGAATAAGATCAGCGAGTCGCTCTCGTATTTGTTTTAGATCTTTTGGAGTTTGGGAACGTTTAATTTCTTTTATTAAAACACCCGGATTACTGGCTTGAGCAATGATTAGATCTCTTTCTGAAATTATTCCTTTTACAGTAGATTTATTTGTACCATCTTGGGTCACACACAAATGAGTCATATTGTGTTTTATCATAAGCAATTGGGCTTCTGCCAAGGAAACATTCTCTTGCACGGTTATCACCGGAGATGACATTATTTTATCAACAGATGTAGTAAGAGGAAACCTACCGGTTGCAATTTTTGAACGCATATCGCTATCAGTAACTATTCCAATAGGCATATTATTATCACAAACAATGACATTATTCATTACTGTTTCGGTCATGAGTTGTGCAACTTCTATAACTGTGCTTGTGATTGTTGTTTTTAAAGGCGAATTATTATAATTTAGAGATTGAAAATACTGCATTTCAGACTGTTGAACTGAGTAATATACATTATCTGAAATCAATTTTCCTCTTAAATTTTCTTTATCTTTTGGATTTGGGGTATTTGTTGCAAAGCTCTCCAGTAAAAAATTTAAAACTTCTGAATTATTAGCCACAAAAGGACGAAAAGTGGCAATTGGAATGGCATAAACAATGCTTTCTTCTCTAGCCTTGGCCGTCATCATGTAATTGTTTTTAGCAAAAAACGGACGTAAACCAAAAATATCGCCATCATGACATTTGTTTAATAATGTCTCTTCAGCATCAGCTATAACTGATAAATTGATGACGCCAGAAGCCACAACATAAAAACTATCGTGCAAAGCATCATTAATTTGAAATAATATTTTGTGCTTTTCTAAATTTACAACGCGAATGCTAGTAGCAATTTCAGATAATTCTTGAAAAGTCAAATGATTAAACGGTGGGTATTCCTTTAAGAAATCAGCAATGTGTTCAGCAATTGAATTCATAGTTCGACAAATAAATAAAGTATTGATTGTAAAAATAACAAATTAAATAATTACTATAAGATCAATTTTATAGTAAAAATAATAATTTATATAATCCTTATTTTTTTCTTAAAATTAGTAAGAATTTTTTATTAATTTAATAAAGTTATTTAAGTTTGCATTTATAACTAAAACATTTTAAATCATGGGATTACTTAGAAAAATATCATTTTTAGCATTGGCTTTATTGTTTGTGAATTTCATAAATGCTCAAGAGAAAGCTAGTCCTGCAGCGGTTGCGACAGGAAAAATTAATGGAGCGATTATCAGTATACATTACAGTAGTCCATCTGTTAAGGGAAGACAAATCTGGGGTACTTTAGTCCCATACAATGAAGTTTGGCGTGCTGGGGCTAATGAAGCTACCACATTTGAAACAGATAAAGAGCTAATAATCGAAGGATCAAAATTACCTGCAGGAAAATATTCTTTTTTTGTTATTCCAAACGAAAAGGAATGTGTTATCATTTTTAATAAAGAACCTAAACAATGGGGCGCTTATAAATATAATCCTAAACAAGATCAGTTGAGAGTTACAGTAAAACAAAAAGGTACTGCTACTATGACTGAAAAATTAGTTTACATAATAAATAATGATAACATTGTTTTAAGTTGGGAAAAATGGAACATCCCATTTTCCGTTAAATAATTTATGGTAAAGTATTATAATTTTGAAAGCATTACTGGGAAGTAGTGCTTTTTTATTTTAGTTAGCTTTAATGATTTATATAATCTGTATTATTCTATTTTACATAATATAAATTATAGTTCAATAAACTACATTGAAATATAGGACTGTTTATCTTTATTCAAAGAAACAAACATTTTCATAACTCCAATTTTAAAAAAATTTGTTTTAATTATTGGTCTATTTGCTCTAATTGTAGTTTTAGGAAAAAATAATGATTTATAAAAAAGCCTTGTTTGTTATTTTGTTCGTTATAAATTATAAAACACAATCTACGTTATACCTTTTTTTACATAGTGCATTTATAATTAAATGCTGTTCTTTAAAAAATACTATGTTGGTCCGCTTTAAATATCTGCAATCATGTTATTACTAAATAAAATAGCAATTATGTAAAATTAGCATCTAGTTTTAAAGCAACAAACCCCGGACAAGTCCGGGGTCTATCTACAAATTATAATCTAAATATTGATTAAAAGAAACCAACTGGTTCTTTATCGTAAGAAATCAACATGTTTTTTACCTGACGGTAATGGTCTAATGCCAATTTGTGATTTTCACGACCAAAACCTGATTTTTTAACTCCACCAAACGGTGCGTGAGCAGGATAAGTATTGTATTGGTTTACCCAAACTCGACCCGCTTGAATTGCTTTTGGTACTTGAAATAATTCATGAGCATCTCTACTCCAAACTCCGGCACCTAAACCATAAATGGTATCATTTGCAATTTCAATCGCTTCTTCAGTAGAACTAAAAGTAGTCAAAGCTACCACTGGTCCGAAGATTTCTTCTTGAAAAACACGCATTTTGTTATTTCCCTTCAAGATCGTCGGTTGAATGTAATATCCATTAGCGATATCGCCTTCATGATTTCCGGCAGCACCACCTGATAACACTTCTGCTCCTTCTTCTTTCCCTATATTGATGTATCCAAGGATTTTATCCATTTGACCTTTCGAAACTTGAGAGCCAATCATCGTTTCAGGATCCAATGGATTTCCTACTTTGATTTTTTTGATTCGTTCCAACATTCTTTCGATAAATTTATCAGCAATACTTTCATGCACTAAAATTCGTGATGGAGTAGTACAAATTTCACCTTGATTCAAGGCAAACATAAGGGCACCTTCGATTGCTTTACTGAAGAAAGCATCATCATGATCCGCCACTGATGGGAAGAAAATATTTGGAGATTTACCACCTAATTCCATTGTTACGGGAATTATATTTTCGGCAGCATTGTGGTATACTTTACGTCCGGTTTCCGTAGATCCTGTAAAGGATAATTTAGCAATACGATCTGAAGTTGCTAATGCGGTTCCTGCTTCATTACCAAATCCGGTAACAATGTTTAATACACCTTTTGGCAAAATATCACCAATCAGTTCCATTAAACACATAACACTCGTTGGTGTTTGTTCTGCTGGTTTAACCACCACTGTATTTCCTGCTGCTAAAGCCGGAGCAATTTTCCATGCTAACATTAATAATGGAAAATTCCAAGGAATTATTTCACCTACAACGCCTACTGGTTCATGTAAAACAATACTTACTGTGTTTTTATCATGTTCAGAAATACTACCTTCATCAGCACGAATTACACCTGCAAAATAGCGGAAATGATCAACACAATAAGGAATATCAGCTGCGCGGGCTTCACGAATTGGTTTTCCATTATCAATGGTTTCCAATGTTGCCAAATATTCTAAATTGTCTTCCATTACTTGTGCAATTTTCAACAACATATTACTTCTTTGTGTTGCAGATGTTTTACTCCAAGAAGGAAAAGCTTCGTGTGCAGCATCTAACGCAAGATTAATATCTTCTTGAGTAGAACGTGCTGCTTGAGTAAATACTTTTCCATCAACTGGTGACACGTTATCAAAATATTGACCTTTAACAGGTGCTACAAATTTACCTCCAATAAAATTACCATATTTTTCTTTAAAAACTGGTTTTGTTACATTAGCCATAATTATTTTTTTAAATTAAACAATTGTAATTTAAGACCTAAAACAGGTATCAAACTACATTGCAAATTTAAGGAGAGAGTAGCTGCATAGAGTTACCGATACAGTTCAAATACTTATTAAAAAAGTTCAAATATATTTTATCACCCTACTAAAATCATTAATATTAAGTATTAATCTATTGAAATATAGTTAGTTAATATAAATAAAATCTATTATTTAATTTCTTTTGGACTTATTCCAAATTTATTTTTAAAAGCAATGCTGAAATTGGAAAGATTGTTGTACCCACAATCTAAATAAATATCTGATGGTTTTAAAGTTCCTTCCTGTAATGTTTTTTTTGCGTTTTGTAACCGCTTATCCTGCAACCATTTCCCGGGAGACATGCTATACTCATTTATAAAATGGCGTTTAAAAGTAGAAAGACTCATATTACATAAAAAGGCAATTTCCTCAATCTTTAAATTTGAATTGATATTGCTCTCCACTATATTTTTAAATGAATAAGATTCTTTTGAAATTAAGGAATGCAGATACAATTCAAATTTAGATCCGTATTTATGAATAAGATAAAGCATTATTTCTTCAAATTTCACAGCCAGTAAATTTTCCATATAAATAGTATCTGAACCGCTTATTTCAGATAACGAATTCAAATAAGACAAGATATAAGTGTCATTTTCAATAACAAAATAAGGGATTTCTTCCTTGTTTGAGGCTGTGTTACTCGTGTGTTTAATTAAAAATTCAATGAGTTTATTTTCAGAAAAAAACAAAAGCTTACAATAATAAATATCATTCTTATCCAATAATTCGGTCCAAAGGCTGTTTCCCTTTTTAAGTAACAACGATTGTTCTTTGTTTACGGCTATTGATGTGTCGGCAAAATGGACTTGTTTTTTACCAACTTGTAGAAAACTAAACATATTCATACTTAAATTGACCTTGCTTTTAACAACATTATTAGTCATCTTAAAATCATATACAAATAAATCTTTTTTTGATTTATTTGTTTTCAAATATATTTCAGGTATGTTTTCTATGGCCATTTTAAAATTTTAAAGGCCATAAATGTAGTTCATATTTATGGTTACAATTACAATTATACCTGCTATTTATTTTATTTTATTTCAAATCGATTCATTGCAATACTTAATATTAGTCACGATTGTTGTTTGATTCGATTCATTAATATTTACCTTTGCAAAAAAAATTAAAAAAGTTCAATTTTCATGACTGATATTGCAATCACAAAGACAAAATATATAAAATTAATATTAATTTTAGGTTCATTAACAGCACTTGGTCCATTTTCAATTGATATGTATTTACCCGGTTTTGCAGGAATTGCTGCCGATTTAAATACTTCGGTTGCAAATGTCTCTATGACTTTGTCTAGCTATTTTATTGGAATTTCCGCTGGACAATTACTTTATGGTCCATTGTTAGACCGTTTTGGTAGAAAAAAACCATTATTTATGGGATTGTTAGTTTACATTTTAGCCTCTTTAGGTTGTGTTTTTGTCAAGGATATTGATACTTTTATTGGTTTACGATTTATTCAGGCTGTTGGCAGTTGTGCTGCGACTGTAGCTTCTGTATCTATGGTTCGGGATTTATTTCCTCTTAAAGATATTCCAAAAGTATTCTCCTTATTGATGCTTGTTGTTGGGCTTTCGCCAATGTTAGCGCCTACACTTGGAGGTTACATCACAGCTGATTATGGTTGGCATACTGTCTTTTTTATATTAATGTGCTTGGGAATTTTGATTCTTTTGGCTGCCCAAATTGGTTTACCAAATACTTATAAACCGGACACTTCGATTTCATTAAAACCAAAACCGATTATTACAAATTTTATCAACATTGTAAAAGAACCTCAGTTTTATACCTATGCTTTTACAGGAGCAGTAGCTTTCTCCGGATTGTTTACTTATGTAGCGGCTTCTCCTATTATATTTATGGATATTTTTAAAGTGGACGCAAAAGTTTATGGTTGGATATTTGCTTTTATGTCGTTGAGTTTTATCAGTGCCAGCCAGCTGAATTCTGTTTTATTAAATAGATTCAAAAGTGAACAAATGATTTTTGGGGCTTTAATTATGCAATCTGTCATTGTAATTTTATTTCTTTTACTGTCCATAAATAGTGTGTTAAGTTTGTACGGAACAATTACTATGTTGTTTCTATTTCTGGCCTGTTTGGGAATATCAAATCCTAATACAGCAGGACTTACCCTTGCCCCTTTTTCAAGAAATGCAGGAAGTGCCTCTGCTTTGATGGGTGCTATTCAGTTAGGGCTGGGAGCTTTGGCATCTTTTGCAGTTGGTATTTTTGTAAAAAATTCTATTTTGCCTATGGTTGTGATTATGACCTTTACAACACTTTTGGCATTATTGATTTTAATTCTTGGAAAACGAAACATAAAAAAAACTATTACAACTTCTCATGATGAAGGTGTTGCAATACTTCATTAATATTGAATCTAATTTAGTCTTATTTTGATTCTATTTTAATTTTTTTATCGGGTCTGATGATCATGCGCAAAGACTGATCTTTTGCAAAATAAGCAATCATCCAATTAAAAAAAGTTTTTATCCTGTTGCGATATGTTATTAATGAAATAAGATGAATAAATAGCCAGATAATCCAAGCAAAAAATCCTTTGAAATGCATTTTTGGTTTGGGTAAATCAACCACCGCTTTGTTTTTTCCAATGATTGCCATAGATCCTTTGTCATTATATTTAAAGGGTATTAATTGCTTATTTTGATTCATTAACTTAAAGTTATTGGCCAAATTTACACCTTGTTGAATAGCAACTTGTGCTACTTGTGGATGTCCATTTGGGAAATCTACATCTGTAAGTTGAATACAAGTATCGCCTATCGCAAAAATGTTTTCAGTGCCGTTAACTTTATTGAAAGCATCAGTAGCCATTCTTTTTCCGCGACCATAACTTTCAGATGGAATTCCTTCGAAAACCATTGCTGAAACTCCTGCTGCCCAAATTAAATTTTTAGTTTGAATTGTTTCCCCATTTCCAAAATATACCGTATCATCAATATAATCCACCACCGTGGTATTTAATTTCACTACAACCCCTAATTTTGTCAGCGCTTCCAGTGTATCTTCCTGTGAAGCCTTGCTCATTGGGGACAATACGGCATTGGCTCCATCAACCAGATAAATATTACTTGCTGTTGTACTTAATTCCGGATATTCTTTCAGCAAAATACTTTTTCTCATCTCAGCAAACATTCCCGAAACTTCAACACCTGTTGGACCACCACCGGCAACAACAATCGTTAACAATTTTCTGCGTTCGCGAATGTCTTTGCAAATGGCTGCTTTTTCTAAGTTTTTAAGCAGTGTATTTCGCATTACAATGGCGTCATTCAACGTTTTCATCGGAATAGCATTTTTCTTTACATTTTCCATTCCAAAATAACTCGTTTCAGCTCCAGTGGCAAAAACTAAATAATCGTAATTTAATTCCCCATTATTGAGAATAATTTTATTTTCGGAAGGATTAACTTTAAGTAAGTTTCCCATACGGAATTTTAGATTTTTTTTACCGGCAAAAAACTTTCTAAAAGGATAACTGATACTTGATGGCTCCAAAAAAGCAGTAGCTACTTGATATATAAGAGGCGCAAAGAAATTATAATTGTTTTTATCAACTAATGTAACATGAATTCCTTTTTGATTTAAAAGTTCTTTAGCAAGATTCAATCCTGCAAATCCACCCCCAATTATTACAATCTCCATATCGTGTTATTTATAATTCAAAAAAAAACATCCATAAATATACTCTATTTATGGATGTAATTAAATATAACAAGTATTAAAAAACTTATAAAATTTACTTCATTTTTTGTCTTTTAACTGGTTTTTCTGATGGTTCATTTTTGTGTTGTAACAAATAATTAGCCAATAATTTTTCTATTAATTCATCTTTTGTCAAATGATGAAAAACGGTTTTAATTTTATTTTTAAGTTCCGAATCAACATCGTGATTGGGTTTCGTTTTAAAAATTTGCTTTGCCCATAAAAGGGTATTGTTTTCGTCGATACTGGCAACAGTTGGCTTTTTGAATTGAGTGAATTTGATTCCTAACTCTTTTTCAAAATCTGCAATTTCAGAAACTTCTTCTTCTTGTAAAACAGTCAAGGAAAGCCCCTTTGCTCCTGCTCTGGCTGTTCTTCCGCTACGATGAACATAAGTTTCATAAACGTCCGGTAGATGGTAATTGACTACATATGAGATTTCCTTTACGTCTATTCCTCTCGCGGCAAGATCCGTGGCTACTAATATATTGATATGGCCTTCACGAAATTGTTCCATAATTCTATCCCGAATTCCTTGCGATAAACTGCCATGCAATGCTCCAGATGAAAAGCGGTTGATTGCCAAATTTTTAGCTAATTTATTGACCGCTGCTTTCGTTTTACAAAAAATAATACCGCGTTCGCCTTCTTTTGAATTTAGAAAATGCATCAAAACATCGAGTTTCTCAATAGGATTAACTACAATGTATTCGTGATCAATTCCTTGATTTCCGACCGTTTCCATGTTAGCACTAACTTGCACCACATTTTTATTCAGGTAATTTTGAATTAGTTGCTTAATGGTTCCAGGCATGGTTGCTGAAAACAAAAAGGTTTTGTGGGATGTAGGTAATTCGGCAATTATTTCATCTAAACCTTCTTTCAAAATGGTAACCATTTCATCGGCTTCATCAAGAACTAGGAATTTGGTTTCTTTTAAGTTTATCGCTTTACGCTGAATCAAATCTATTAAACGTCCAGGAGTAGCCACCACAATATGTGTAGGTACTGAAAGTCTTTCTATTTGCGGCTTGATTGGTATTCCTCCGCAAGTTGCTACAATTGAAACTTCAGGCAGGAATTTAGCAAACGATTCTAAATTCTTAAATATTTGTTGCCCCAATTCTCTTGTAGGTACAAGAATTACTGCTTGTATAACAGATAAATTGGTATCTATTAATTGTAAAATGGGTAATCCAAATGCCGCTGTTTTTCCAGTTCCAGTTTTGGCAAGACCCACTAAATCAGTTGTGTTTGATAATAGTAACGGAATTGTTTTTTGCTGAATTTCTGTTGGTACAACAATATTCAAATCAGAAAGTGCATTCAATATGGGAGTAGAAATTCCTAAATCAGAGAATTGTTTTGACATTTTTTTGGATTTTATAATTTTATAAAAAAGTTGTTTTGTAAACGTAATTTTTAGCCCCGATGGAAACGGCATCCTGTTGTGGCGGGGTTCGCCAGAACAGATATAGTGTACAGCGGGATTAGCTCCTTGAAAAGAAAATATTAATCTTCATCCGGTTCGTTCATGATTTTCTCACGATATTTTTTACCAGTTAACAATATTAACTTTAATTTGTAATCGTCCACAAGCCACTCGCGGTAATTTTTACTGCATTGACTCAAACATTTTGAATAGCGCTTGATACGACAATCGATATCGTCTTCTAAGAGTTTTCCTAATGCTTTAGCTTCTTGTAAAGTCTCCGAATTATCAACACACATGGCAGCGTGCTGTTCCAACGATTTATCGAGTACTTCTTTTGAGCGTAAATTTAATGCAATGATTAACTTGTGTTCTTCATCTACATCAAAAGTTACCACTTCTGTCTTACTAAATTTAGCGCGTAATTCCGGAGGCATTGAATATTTGAAATACAATTCGATTTCAGTATCATCACGTAAATTTTCTAGATAAAACTCAGGTGATTTAAAAATATGTTGCCAGTTTACCGGTTCGCTCCACAACCCAAATCGGGCAGCATTATTTCCTAAATCGATAACATTAAATATATCTTTATTGGGGAGTTTTCTAGAACCACGACCAATCATTTGATAGTAAAGTGTTAAAGATTTTGTTGCTCGGTTCAAAATAATAGTTTCTACTGTAGGTTCATCGAAACCTGTGGTAAGAATTCCAACGGATGTTAAAATAGCGTCCGGAGTATTCTTAAACCAGTGTAAAATATCTTTTCGTTCTTCGTTATTGCTGGTGTTGTCAAGATGGCGAATTTCATAACCGGCTTCTCTAAAAGTTTCATATACATACAAAGAGGTATTGATACCATTATTGAAAATCAGGGTTTTCTTTCCCAAAGATTTCTCCGTATAGGCATGCAATAATTTTTCCTGCATGGCCATGTTGGTATATAAATCATCCGATGATTTTACGGTGTAATCTCCATTTATCCCTACTTTCAACGAGGTCAATCCTACGTCATAACTATAGGTAATTGCTTTTGCCAAAAAGCCTTTATCAATTAGTGAACTAATAGTATCTCCTACAATTAATTCATCATAACTTTCATGCATTGGCAATTTAATATTCGAACTCAATGGTGTTGCTGTTACTCCTAATATGAAAGCATTTTTAAAAGAGCTTAGTAATTTTCTGAAGGAGTTGTAATGTGCTTCATCAATAATTACAAGACCAATATTGTCTAAATGTAATTTTTCATCATTGATTCGGTTTTTTAATGTCTCTACCATGGCCACAAAACAAGAATAATCGTTTTGGTCTGGAAGTTCTTTTACTTTGCTGTTGATGATTTTGTTTTTGACATCAAAACCCTTCAACATTTTTGAAGTTTGTTTGCAAAGCTCTATTCTGTGTGTTAAAACAACTACTTTTTTGTCATGTTTTGACAAATAACGTCGCACGATTTCAGAAAAAACGACTGTCTTTCCTCCACCAGTGGGCAGTTGGTATAACAAATGATGTTGACGAGGTCCATTGTCGATACGTTCAAAGATAGCATCTATGTCCCCCTTTTGGTAGGCATAAAGTTCTTTTTTGTCTTCGATTTCGATTTCTAAAGTGTTTTGGGACATTGCTTATTGTTGGATTTTTGCAAAAATACGCCTAAAAAACAGTTTTATTGTCAATTTTAATTAAAAAAAAAGAGGAGTCATTAAATAAAATAGAATTATACAACACCTTAGTAATCCAATCGCTCTATTATAGCATTAAACTCGGTTTCATTGTGCCATTTTTGTTTAATGGATTGATTATGAATAGATAAAATTCTTGTCTTAAAATCATTTATAATTCCATTAGCAATCAAAAATATTACTGCTTGTTCAAAGGAGTTGAACATACTTTTGAAAAATAATTCGGGCTTTACGATATTTTCTGAAGAGAAAGTTTGTGCAATTTCAATATTGTAGAGCATTACATCGGCAATTATAAAAGGATCTACCCCCAAAAGAATAAAATGTTTGATGTATTTTTGAGCAACGGATCGTCTCATTTTTGGCTTGCTTCGCCTTCCTGGTTTTCTTGCAGGATAATATTCATTTGAGATTTTCAGTTTGCATTCCTGCAAAAGGATTTCTTCCTTTGGATTGAAAACAAAATTATAATACACTTTGACGGGGCTGAATTTCTCGTACAATTCGATAATTTGTTCTTCGAGTTGTTCTTTATTCAATTCAGCTAAATATTTTTTTAAATCGCGCTTGCTCATTATCAAAGTTTAAGAATACAAAAGTAAATTACTTTAGGAATCAATAGATTAAAAATCAATGATAATACTTATTTTTGTACATTATCAATCAAAAATATAGTAAATGCTCAAGATTTTCAAGGTTACAGCAATTCTGGAAGGAATATCTTATCTAGTTTTATTTTCAAATATGCTTTTTATCAAGCCTACAAATTTTGCCCTTTATAAAACATTACTTTATCCAATAGGAATGAGTCATGGAGTATTATTTATAGGATATATTATATTGGCAATTTTATTGAAAAAATCTCAAAAATGGGATTTCAAAAACTTTATCATTATTCTAATTGCCTCTTTAATTCCGTTGGGCACTTTTTATGTAGATAGAAAATACCTTAAAAATGTATAAATTCATAGAGAAATTATTCACTTTTTTATATCCAATATTTAGAAAATGGGGATTAGGAAGCAATTTTGCCTCTTATCTGAGTTTACTTGTAAATATTGCCATTCTCTGCTTATTGGCTTATGCCATTTATATCATATTCAGACTTGTATTAGTAACGGTCATGATGGTAATAGCTCAGAAAACCAAAACTAAATTTGACGATTTACTAGTAACTAATAAAACGGCAAAGTACATTGCCCATTTAATCCCGTTATTATTCATTTATAAATCAGTTCCTATTATATTAGATCGATATGAATACTGGGAAGGGGTTTTTGGTAAATTGGTGGGGATTTATATTGTCATTTTGATTTTATGGATTATTCGTACCATTTTTAATGCTTTAAGGGATTATTTAAAACTGAAACCAAGATATAGCGATAAACCTATTGACAGCTTTATTCAGGTAGTTATGATTGTCCTTTGGATGGTTGGAATTACAGTGATTATCTCTAAATTATTTGATATTGACCAAAAAGAGCTTTTAACCATTTTAGGAGCCGTATCTGCGGTGATAATTTTGATTTTCAGAGATACAATTTTAGGTTTTGTATCTAGCGTTCAAGTCTCTATAAATGACATGGTTCGCATTGGCGATTGGATTACAATGGACAAATTTGGTGCAGATGGCGATGTGATTGAAATCAATTTGGCAACGGTAAAAGTTCGAAATTTTGACAATACCACTACTACAATTCCAACGTATAGTTTGAGTTCTGATTCTTTTCAAAACTGGCGCGGAATGCTAAATTCAGATGGGAGACGTATAAAAAGACACATCCTTATTAAAACAAGTAGCATTCGATTTTTGGAAGAAGATGAATTAAACAAACTAAAAAAAATTCAGCTGATCTCAGAGTACATTGATTCTAGAAAATTAGAAATTGATAATTTTAATTCCGGTCATAAAATTGATAAGACAATTGCTATTAATGGTCGTAATCTCACTAATCTTGGATTATTTAGAAAATATATTACGGAATATCTTCATCACTATCCCGGATTAAATAAAGACATGTTGATGCTTTGTCGTCAATTGCAATCTACTTCACATGGAGTTCCTCTAGAGGTTTATGCATTTTCTCATGACAAACGATTTGAAAATTACGAGTATATCATGTCCGATATTTTTGATCATATAATTGCATCTATTTCTTATTTTGATTTGGAAATTTTTGAATTACCTTCTCATGATAAATTTATAGCGGAGTAATTTCTTAAGTTTTTGTAGGAAAAATATATAACGTGATCCAATGGACATGCTAACTTAGCCAACACAGAAAGTTAAGAAATAATCTTAATTTTAACCTATGAAACAAGTGCTCAAAATTTACGACAAAGCTTTCAAAGAAAAAGCCGTCCAATTGAGTTATGAGAGAACAATCATATCAGAACTGGCCAGAGAGCTGGGAGTAACAGCACCACAGTTGTACAAATGGCGCAAAGAGTTCAAGAATTTGGAGAGGGAAGTTTTCCTGGAAAAGGGAATTTAAAACTAAGTCCCGAACAAGAAAAAAAGGTGAAACTGAACTATTACGACTGTTTTTTCGATGCGTTAAGTCCTCGATTTTATCAAGTAATTTTTGAATTAATGATTCTAATCGGATAACTTTGGTCTCTAATTCAGCAATACGTTTTTTGTCGGAGTTCAATTTCTATTTATTTGACACAAAGGAAACAAACACCCATAAAAAGCAAAGCAAATCAAGTAGATAGTTGTTAATTAGTAATGAACAAATGTTCACAACGACGCTGTTTTTTCAAAAAAAAATCAAAATTATTCATAACTATGTTTTTTTTTTAGAACAGGCTGAATAGTTACTAACTTTTTTATTTAACTAAAATGTACAATATATTATTAAAAGGATAATTATATTTGTAAATATATTCCTAAAAAAATTTCATAACACTCATAAAATGAGGATAATATTAAATTAAGTCTTTTACTACTTCACTCGGTTTTTTTAAGGTATGTTAAGGCATAATTAAAAAATTATGAGCAAAAAATAACCCATTTGAAAAACAAATGGGTTATATAAGACTACTATTTTATTTTTAAATTGTATCAGTTGGTACCGTTTCAATTTCATCTCCCGCTTCCCATTGGCCTACAACAGAAGTGGCTAATGCATTTCCTAAAACATTCGTAGCACTACGAAACATATCACAAAAATGATCTATTGGTAAAATAAGTGCAATTCCTTCTATAGGAATTTTAAACATACCACAAGTAGCGGCAACAACAACTAAACTAGCTCTTGGTACACCTGCAATACCCTTACTGGTAAGCATTAATACTAATAACATGGTCATTTGTGTCCCTAAATCTAAATCAATTCCGTACGCCTGTGCAATAAAAATACTGGCAAATGTCATATACATCATACTACCATCTAAATTGAAAGAATAACCAAGAGGCAACATAAAAGAAACGATACGATCTTTAACCCCAAAACGTTCCAATTCTTCTGTAAGCTTTGGAAAAACAGCTTCGCTACTAGTTGTGCCAAACGCTATGATTAACGGACTTACAATACGTTTAAGCAAAATAGTCATTCTACTCTTTAGGAAAATATACCCAACAAGTATTAAAACAACCCATAAAGACGAAATTCCAATTAAAAAAGATCCAAAGAATTTAAAATAAGTAATCGCTAATTCCTGAAAATCTCGTACTGCAAATACGCCCGCAATAGCACCAAAAACACCTATTGGGGCAAACTTCATTACATAGTTTACCATTTTTAAAACAATATGCGAGGTTTTATCCAAACCATTTATAACTGGCTTTACATAATCTCCTAATGCAGCTGCAGCCAAACCAAAGAAAATTGAAAAAATTACAATCTGTAAAATTTCATTAGTTGCCATTGCTTCAAAAATACTTTTCGGTACAATATGCTCAATAAAATTTTCGAAGGTCAAACTTTGTGTTTTAGCGGTAACTTCAGTAGCTGATGCTAAATCAATATTCGATAAATTAAGTCCAACTCCTGGTTTTAATATATTCACAAAAAACATACCTAATAACAAAGAAATGAATGAAGCTGTAAAGAACCATCCTAATGCTTTACCGCCAATTCTTCCTACCGCTTTAATATCCCCTAATTTTGCAATTCCAACAACCAATGTCGTAAAAACTAATGGAGATATAATCATTTGAACCAATCGAATAAAAACGGTCGCCAACATCTTTATTTTGCCACTAAAGGATTGGGCTGTGGCGGCATCCGTTGAATTATGAATTATAATTCCTAAAACAGCCCCGAAAAGCATTGCTATTAGAATTTGACCTGTTAAGCCTTTAAAAAATGATGGTTTCTTAGTTGTAATTGTATTCATTAATGTAACAAATTGATTTCAAGGTTATGGTTCAGGATTTAGCTCGTCAAAATCCGGAGTATGCAATGCTATTTTAAATAGGTTTTGTTTATTAAATAAAAATCTGCAAGAACAATCGCTGCCATGGCTTCAACAATAGGAACTGCACGAGGAACAACACAAGGATCATGACGTCCTTTACCGGTCATTTCAGTAATATTACCTTGATTATCCAATGATTCTTGTTTTTGCATTATCGTTGCAACAGGTTTGAAAGCGACACGGAAATAAATATCCATTCCGTTACTGATACCGCCTTGAATTCCACCTGAAAGGTTAGTTTTAGTGGTTCCGTCAGGATTATACAAATCGTTGTGCTCGCTACCTTTCATTTTAACGCCTTCAAATCCGCTTCCAAACTCAAATCCTTTTACGGCATTTATAGAAAGCATGGCTTTACCCAATTCAGCATGAAGTTTATCAAAAACAGGTTCCCCTAAACCAATAGGCACATTCTGAATTACACAAGATACGGTTCCTCCCACGGTATCGCCTTGTTTTCGTATGTCACGAATATAATCTTCCATTTCGATCGCCATGGCTTCGTCTGGACAACGAACCGGATTATTCTCCGTTTTAGAAAAATCCAATTCTTGGTATGGTTTTTCTAAAAATATAGGACCTACAGAAGATACGTAAGCATTAAATTTTATTTCAGGTAACATTTGTTTTGCTATCGCACCAGCAACAACTCGACTGGCTGTTTCACGAGCAGAACTGCGTCCTCCGCCACGATAATCACGAACACCGTATTTTTTTTCATACACATAATCGGCATGACTTGGTCTGTAATTATCTTTTATATGAGAGTAATCGTCCGATTTTTGATTGGTGTTTGGAATAATAAAACCAATTGGAGTTCCAGTTGTTTTCCCTTCAAAAATTCCGGAGAGAAATTGTACATCATCCGGTTCTTTTCTTTGGGTGACAATTGCTGATTGACCTGGTTTTCTTCTAGACATTTCAAGTTGAACTGCTTCCAGGTCAATTGTTATTCCAGAAGGACAGCCATCTATTATTCCGCCTAAAGCTTCTCCGTGTGATTCTCCAAAAGTTGTAATTCTAAATAGGGTTCCATAGCTATTTCCTGCCATTGTAGTAAGTTTTGAACAAATGTATGATTTTAGTTTAAAGTTCAAAAGTTTATCCCGAGATTTCAGAATAAACTTTTAAGAAATCTTTAAGAATCATTCACTTTAAATTAATCCTCGCTGCTTTTTCTTAACCTTTAATTAAATTTCAATTAATAACAAGGTCCTTAATTTGTTAAAATTCAAAAAAGAATCAATTGAAAAAAAGAAAAGTTGAAGTAGTTGTGATTTCTGATGCGCATCTTGGGACTTACGGAAGTCATGCTAAAGAGCTTTATAATTACCTATCCACCATAAAGCCCAAAATTTTGGTATTAAACGGCGATATTATAGACATCTGGCAATTTAGGAAATCCTATTTTCCTAAAGCCCATTTAAAAATTATTCAAAAAATTATAAGTCTGGCGACCAAAGGCACTAAGGTTTATTATATAACAGGAAATCATGATGAAATGCTACGAAAATTTAGCGATATGAACATGGGAAATTTTACTTTGGCAGATAAATTGATACTTGATTTAGACGACAAAAAAGCTTGGATTTTTCATGGAGATGTTTTTGACACTTCCGTTCAACACTCTAAATGGATTGCAAAACTAGGTGGTTTAGGATATGATTATTTGATTCTCTTGAACCGACTTGTAAATTGGTGTTTATTAAAAATAGGAAAAGAACCTTATTCCTTTTCTAAAAAAATAAAGGCAAGCGTAAAAAAAGCAGTAAAACACATTTCTGATTTTGAAAAAACAGCCACCGAATTGGCCATTGAAAAAAAATACGATTATGTTATTTGTGGTCATATTCATGAGCCCAAAATGGTGCTGAAAGAAAATAAAAATGGATCGACTATGTATTTGAATTCAGGTGATTGGGTTGAAAATTTAACCGCCTTAGAATACAACAAAAAAAGATGGAAATTATATCATTATTCGGAAGCTAACTACCCATTAGAAGAAAACCTCCTAGAAATGGAAGACATTTTAAGCAATGAACTAATAGCCTCAATACTATTTCCAAAGTAAAATCATTTTATTAAGTTTGCGTTATTAAAAATCACGAAAAGTGGAAATTATATAACATTTAACAAAAATTTTGTAATTCATTATTCAACTTTAATTATATCTTTGTATCATAAAAAAACACTTATGAAAAAAATTATTTTATCAGTTATAATGCTAGTTGGATTAGCTTTTACTGCACAGGCTCAAGATATTTCGAAAAACGCATTAGGTCTACGTTTTGGTGACAATGGAGGATTTGGTACTGAAATATCTTACCAAAGAGGTCTATCTAAAAACAACAGACTTGAATTAGATTTAGGTTGGAGAAACAGAAATGATTATAAAAATGGTAATTATGACGACAAAGCAATTAAATTAGCAGCATTATACCAATGGGTTTGGAACATTGATGGTGGTTTCAATTGGTATGCAGGTGTTGGTGGTGGTTTAGGAAGCTATAATAGAGATTATTATGATGGAAGAAATTACAACAATGGAACTTTTGCTTTTGCTGCAGGAGATATAGGTATTGAATATAATTTTGACATTCCATTATTGATTTCGGTAGATTTCAGACCTGAATTTGGTAATAGTGATTATTACAATAATAATTATGGATCTGATATTGCCTTATCTCTTCGATACCAATTCTAAATATTTAGAAAAATTTTTATAAAAGAGAGCTCCCAAAAATGGAGCTCTTTTTTTTATGAATAAAGTTATCCCAATAAATGTTAATTAAAATTTGTTGGCACAGTTCTTGGATTTACAGAAAAAGTATTGACACAAGGAGTTAATATAAAATGATTACTAATTAAATATTTGAAAAGATGAAAACATTAAAACTACTCGCCTTAGGAATAATCCTTTTTGCCTCAAGTGCCATACATTCACAAGTCTCAGTAAGTTTAAATATCGGAACAGCTCCATCATGGGGTCCAGTAGGATATTCTGAAGTAGACTATTATTATTTACCTGATGTTGAAGCCTACTATGACATCAGAGCTACACAGTTTATTTATTTCAATGGTGGAAGATGGACACGATCTAGATATTTACCAGGACAATATAGAAATTATGATTTGTACAGCGGATACAAAGTTGTCTTGAATAATTATCACGGGTCAAGACCTTACAGCAACTACCGAAATGACAGAGTTAAATATTACAGAGGATATCAAGGTAGACCACAAAGAAATATAGGGTACCGTAACAATGATCGTAGAGAATATGAAAATCAAAGACACGACAATCGTGAATATGAAGGACGCGAGAATCATGGAAATGAAGGACGCGGGAACAACGGTCATGGAAAAGGAAACGGACGTGGCCATGGTAAAGACTAAATTAATTACTGATTAAAGAAATGATAAAAAAGAGAGAACCTTAATTGGTTCTCTCTTTTTTGTTAAATACTTTTTCTTTTTTTTAAAGAAAATCAAAAACATTTCAAAAAAAATTTAATTAATTCCTACATTTGAAGCTATTGCAAATAAATTCTAGAAAATGCAAAATAAATATATACAGACCTTTATACTTTTCCTTTTTTGTTTTCAAATAGCAATCGCTCAACAGCCTCAGAAACTAAATTCGGTCGAAATTTATAACCAGATTCAAAAGCTTAATTTTTTAGGTACTGTTCTTTATATAGCTGCACATCCAGATGATGAAAATACCCGATTAATTTCTTATTTGTCAAACGAGAAGAACGCAAGAACCGGTTACTTATCTTTAACACGAGGCGACGGCGGCCAAAATTTAATAGGCCCTCAGTTGCGAGAATTATTAGGAGTAATACGCACACAGGAACTTATTGAGGCCCGAAAAATTGATGGTGGAGAACAGTTTTTTTCACGTGCCAATGATTTTGGGTTTTCTAAAAATCCTCAGGAAACATTAGAAATTTGGGACAAACAAAAAGTTCTTTCTGATATTGTATGGGCAATTAGAAAATTTCAGCCTGATGTAATTATCAATCGATTTGACCATCGTTCATCGGGAACGACACATGGTCATCATACAGCATCAGCACTATTAAGTGTAGAAAGTTTTAATTTAGCGAACAATCCAAGCATTTTTCCGGAACAATTAAAATTAGTGGAGCCATGGCAACCTAAACGCCAGTTTTTCAATACATCATGGTGGTTTTATGGAAGTAAAGAAAAATTTGATGCAGCAGATAAATCTAATTTAATGGAAATGCAAACCGGCGTTTATTATCCCACCATCGGTAAATCAAATCAGGAAATTGCCGCACTAAGCAGAAGCAGACACCAGTCTCAAGGTTTTGGAAGTACAGGAACCCGAGGGGAAGACATAGAATATCTTGAATTTATAAATGGTACTGCATTGCAAAACAAGAATTCACTTTTTGAAGGGATTGATACCAGTTGGAACCGTGTAAAAGGCGGAAAACCTGTCGGAGAATTATTGACAGCCATCGCTTCTCAATTTGATTATAACAACCCTTCGGCCAGCATTCCAAATTTGGCGAAAGCCTATACCATGATGCAATCTTTAGAAGACAAACATTGGGCAACTCTAAAATCTTCCGCAATAAAAGAAATTATTGCCTCTTGCTCCGGTTTGTATCTAGAAGCAGTAGCTCAAAATCAAGAAACTACTCCCGGAAGTACTATAAAACTAAAACTTGAAGCCATAAACAGAAGTTTAATTCCAATGCAATTAATGAGTGTAACCACTTTGCCGGAACAAAAAAATATTTCTCAAAACATAGCATTAAGCAATAACATTTTAAAAAACATTAATATCGATTTACAATTACCTATTTTCATTGACTATACACAACCGTATTGGCTAAAAGAAAATGGAACAGTGGGAATGTACACCGTTACTAAACAAAAAAATATAGGAATTCCTGATATAATTAGAGAAGTAAAAGTGGTTTTTAATGTCTTAATTAATGACATAGAAATTCCTTTTGAAAGAACGGTTGTTTATAAATACAATGATGATGTAAAAGGCGAAATGTATAATTATTTAGATATTGTTCCTGAAGTAACTACAAGTATTCTTGATAAAGTTTCTCTTTTTAAAAACGGGAAAAATAAGGAAATAGCCGTAAAAATAAAATCTGGAAAAGATGCTGTAAAAGGAGATTTAATACTTGAATTACCTGATAACTGGATTGTTTTACCAAAAGTAATTCCTTTTAGTTTAGATAAAAAAGGAACCGAACAAATCGTTTATTTTCAAGTAACGCCACCTAAACAAACAGACGAAGTAATAGCCAAAAGCATTGCCGTTGTCGATAACAAACGATACGATAAAGACCAAATCAGTATTGATTACAGTCACATTACAAAGCAACAAGTATTGAAACTTGCTGAAGCAAAATTCATCAAATTGGATTTAAAAACTAATGAAGAAAGAATTGGTTATATAATGGGCGCTGGAGATGAAGTCCCTAAGAGTTTATCTCAAATGGGGTATAAAGTAACAATATTAAAACCCGAAGAAATAACTCCTGAAAAATTAACAACGTTTGATGTCCTTATGACTGGGGTTCGCGCTTATAATACGGTACCAGAATTAGCAAATAAACAATCGATACTTTTTGATTTTATCAAGGAAGGAAAAACAATTATTGTACAATACAATAACCCTAATGATCTTGTAACTAAAAACATAGCACCTAATACCCTGAAAATTTCTGGTGACAGAGTAACCGAGGAAAATGCAGAAGTTCGCTTCTTAGCGCCTAATCATCGTATACTGAATTTCCCAAATAAAATCACAGCTAAGGATTTTGAAGGATGGAAACAGGAACAAGGACTATATTATCCTAATGAATTTGATAAAACCTTTACTCCTATTTTATCATCCAATGACAAAGGAGAAACGCCTAAAAATGGCGCCTTATTAGTCGCTCCTTATGGAAAAGGATATTATATTTATACCGGTTTAAGTCTTTTTAGAGAATTACCGGAAGGAGTATCAGGCGCTTTTAGATTATTATCCAACATGATTTCATTGAAAGCCAACGTGAAAATTCCTGCTCAAAGTACTAAGCCTTAACATCTTAAAAAATGGAAACAAAAAAAATAAAAACCTGGAAAAAAAACTACACTTGTGTTCTTGTAGTCAACGCCATCTATATTTTGATTTTTTATCTAATAATGCACTTATACTCTTAACTTATGCAACTATTTGATTGGATTGTACTTATAGTCACACTATTATTTATTGTTATTTATGGCGCTTGGAAAACCAAAGGAAGTAAAAATGTAGAAGATTTTATTCTTGGCAGCAACGAAACCCCTTGGCATGTTGTCGGACTTTCGGTTATGGCAACCCAAGCCAGTGCCATTACGTTTCTATCGACACCTGGGCAAGCCTATCATGATGGAATGGGGTTTGTACAATTCTATTTTGGACTCCCTATTGCCATGGTCGTTATTTGTGTCACTTTCATACCAATCTATCATAAATTAAAAGTATACACTGCTTACGAGTACCTTGAAAAAAGGTTTGATCTTAAAACCCGCTCTCTGGCCGCAATACTTTTCCTGTTTCAACGAGGATTAGGAACTGGATTAACCATTTATGCACCGGCCATTATTTTATCGGCATTATTAGGCTGGAATTTAACCATTATGAACATTATTATTGGCGTTTTGGTCATCATATATACCTTTTCCGGTGGAACAAAAGCGGTAAACGTGACTCAGAAACAGCAAATGTTTGTAATCATGTCTGGAATGTTAATCACGTTTTTTCTGATTTTACATTACTTACCAAATGATATGACTTTTACTAACGCTTTGCATATTGCTGGTGCAAATGATAAAATGAATATTGTTAGTTTTTCAACAGATCCAGAAGAAAAATATACTTTTTGGAGTGGTATTACGGGAGGTTTTTTCTTAGCATTAGCTTATTTTGGTACTGATCAATCTCAGGTTGGACGCTATTTATCAGGAAGATCCGTTCGGGAAAGCCAAATGGGATTGATCATGAACGGTCTTTTAAAAGTTCCTATGCAATTCTTTATTTTACTTACTGGAGTCATGGTTTTTGTTTTTTTTCAATTCAATCCAGTTCCATTGAATTTTAATCCAAATAATAAAATAATAGTTGAGAAATCCGCCTTTAAGGGAGAATATCACACACTGGAAAAAAAATTGGATGATTTATCCGAAGACAAAAAAGTGATTAATCTACTCTATATCGATCAGTTAAATCAAGATTATGACAATCCAATTCTTCGAAAAGAATTAATAACTTTATCCAATAAGGAAAAAGATTTAAGAGATCGAGCTAAAGAAATTATTCTAAAAGCCGATAGTGGCAGCGAAACTAACGACAAGGATTATGTTTTTTTTCACTTTATCCTGCATTACTTACCTAAAGGCCTTATTGGTTTATTACTGGCAGTTATTATTTCCGCAGCCATGTCTTCAACAGCTTCTGGACTGAATGCACTGGCGTCAACCACAGCAATTGACATTTACAAACGCAATCTAAAAGAAGAAAAATCAGAAAGGCATTATTTGAATGCCACTAAGTTTTTTACGCTGCTTTGGGGAATTGTCGCTATTCTTTTTGCTTGTATTGGTACTTTATTTGAAAATCTGATTCAATTAGTAAATATAATCGGATCTATTTTTTACGGAACAGTTCTTGGAATTTTTCTGGTAGGATTTTATGTTAAACAGGTAAAGTCTCAAGCTATATTTTATAGCGCCGTATTTAGCCAAATTACAATTTTTGTTATATACTATTATGCGATTTATATTTACCCAAGCGGCGAAGAAAAACTGGGTTATCTCTGGTTGAATTTTATTGGAGCAATGTTAACAATTATAATTTCGTCAATATTACAAACGACTATTTTTAGAAAAGAAAAAGCAGTAGCTTAACAGTAAGACCTTTTATAAATTAATCATTTAAAATAGAAAATCCCGTCTTGAAATTAACGAGACGGGATTTCTATTTAGTTAAAAAATAAAGCATTAATTTTTACTCCACTCTGCTATGCTTTCTTTATTCATTTTTACGTAGTCTTGGTTTTTTGCCTTTTCAGCTGAAGCCAATGAAATTTTAGCAGTTTCAATAGCTCCTTTTTTATCACCAAGTTTTGCTTGTATCAATGATTTTAAACGGTAGTAAAAAAATGGTTTGTCCTGATTCATATCTAACGCTTTATTTACATAAACTAATGCTTTAGCATTATCGCCATTTGATTGATATAAAAATTGTGCCGCAGAAAAATAATCACCTGCAGTTGGACCTGCTAATGCTTTTTCTATACTTGCCATTGCCGTTTTTTGAGTAGGTACATCAAATTTTAAAGCTACATAAGAACTTTCCCAATACATTTCTAAGTTGGCAAAATTATTATCTAAATTACTTATTCCGATGGTAAAAGTTTCAACTGGTTTTGGCAAAGTCTCTTCCTTTACAGTTGTTCTTAATATGACATTAGCTTCGTTCCAAACTTCTGGATTTCCCCAATTATCAGTCGTGGAGTAAAATATTATGTCCCAGCTTTCTATTTTAGGTACAGTGTACAAAGCATATTTACCTTTTTTGAGAGTCTTACCATCAATAACTACATCATCACTAAATGATATTGTTGTATTTTCATTAGCTCCAGTTCTCCATACTTTTCCAAAAGGGATTAAATTCCCAAAAACGGCTCTTCCTCTGGCACTTGGTCTGGAATAATTAATTTCAACTTGGGTTAAACCAACGGTTTGATTGATTATAGCTCTAGGACTGGCTTGCGGTGTTTTAACCTGTGCTTCAATGGTGAAATTTGCAATAATGATAGCAAATGCAATTAGAATATTTTTCATGGTTTTGATTTTTATGTTCTCCAAATTTACAAATTCAGCTATTCTTAAATGTTAATTATTCCTTAATTTGGAATCAATATTTCTCACTTCATTAAAACCTAATTCATTGAAATGATTGATTACTACATCTGCTTCTGATAAATCTTGGTCTTTTGAATGAATGCTGTTATAACCCACACATAAAATCCCAGCAGCTTTTGAAGCTTTAACCCCGTTAGTACTGTCTTCAATTGCAATACAATTTTCCTTTGGAGCAATCGATAAACTCGCCGCGTGTTCAAAAATTGCCGGATGTGGTTTTGATTTAGGAAAATCTTCACCACTCACGACATGCGTAAAATATTGATGCAGCCCAAAGCGCGCAAAAACGCGCTCAATGGTAACTTTAGAAGCAGAAGAAGCCAATATCAATTGCATTCCATCCTGATGTAATTCTTTGATTAAGTTTTCAACGCCTTCCAGTAATTCTAAGTCTTCTTTACTATCAAAAACATCGTTAAAGATTTTTCTTTTTCTTTGAATTAAATCCTCAACATCATGATTCAATTGAAAAGCTTCTTTCAAAGTCTGGAATGTATTTCTTGTTGAAAAACCTGTAAATGAGGTATACATTTCTTCCGTAACAGCAATATTTAGTTCTTCAAATTGTTTGAAATATGCATAACGGTGAACTGGCTCTGTGTCAACAATTACACCGTCCATGTCAAAAATCACTGTTTGTATCATTTTTTATATTTTTAAATTTTTAGACTTCTTAGATTATTAGATTCGTTAATTTAGGAAGATTCCTTTCTAGGAATCCAAGTAAAACACCGTGATTAAAACCTTAAAAACTACTCTTTTTTAAGTAAATACCGAATCACGTTTTCTGCAGCATACAAACCAAATAATCCCGGCATATAGCTGTTCGTTCCATAAAATGATTTTTTAAAATTGGAACCATCAGTCATTTTTAAACTGGATTCATCTTGAATTTCAGAAGAAAAAACGACTTTCAATTTATCAATTTTAAATTCTTTTAAACGTCTTCGGATTGTTTTTGCAAAGAAACAATTGACGGTATTAGTAATGTCAGTTACTTTTACTTTAGAAGCTTCCATCTTACCGCCAGCTCCCATGCTACTTATGATTTTCACTCTTTTTCTTTTGGCTGCAATAATCAAATTCAATTTTGGAGTCACACTGTCAATACAATCCAAAACATAATCAAATTCCTCCGAAATAATTTCAAAAGAACGCTCGGGCGAAAGAAATTCCTGCACCCGAGTCAATTTTAATTCTGGATTAATATCCATTAATCGATCGCCCACAATCGTAACTTTAGGTTGTCCTACCGTAGAATGCAAAGCTGGTAATTGTCGGTTTATATTGGTAATATCAACTACATCTCCATCTACAATTGTCATTTTCCCCACTCCTGCTCTCACCAAAAATTCAGCCGCAAAAGATCCCACACCACCAAGTCCTACGACTAGTACATTTGCATTTTGCAATTTATTTAAACCTTCTTTTTTAAATAAAAGTTCGGCTCTTTCTGTCCACTCTGCCATAATTAAAGTTTATTCGTTAATTTGGTTATCTGTTTATTTGGTTAAAAACAGTATTAAAATTACTATTTATTTGTTTCTGAATTTCTTCTACCGAAATTCCTTTATATTTTGCTGCTAAAGCATAAACGGTTGCTAAACTTTCGTCAACCGTATCCGTTTCTAAGAAAAATCGATCATTCGGCATGTTTCTGAAAACAGCTTCCAATTCTGTCCCGAAACTTCGGGATTGCAATAAATATTTCCCAAAAGAAATATAAAATCCGTTTTCCAATAACTGTTTCGCTAGCTGTTCACTTTTGGAAAATCCATGAATTAATATTGGAACCGTAATATTTAATTTTTTCACAGTTTCAATTAATTCCTGAAAAGCGGCAACACAATGAATCACAACGGGTTTTTGATATTTCTGTGCCAAAAGCAATTGCTTTTCGAAAACAAACTGCTGTAATTCCAATGGAACTTCTATTCGTTTGTCAAGTCCACATTCGCCTATTGCAAGGCAACCCAATTCTTGCAGTTTACTTTCGATTATCGCAAAATCATTTTCAAGACGCTCTTCAACAATAAACCAAGGATGAATTCCAATGGAATAAAATGGGATCGTTTCATCAAATTCCCATGGATATTGATTGACTAACTCTAAGACATCAGATTGATTGGTAAACTTATGGGTATGTAAATTAAAGAACTTCATTAGTTGTGGAATTTTTTAACTCCTGCTTTTATTTCGATATTTAAATCGTTTTCCAAAGGTACTTTTGGACAGGAATATTTGTGACTATAAGCACAATACGGATTATACGAAGTATTAAAATCAATAACCATCGTTTCACCTTTAGGAACTTTCATATCAATATATTTCCCTCCTATGTAGCTTTCATTTCCACAAGTCAAATCTGAAAACGGTAAAAACAAATAGTCTTCATACTCCTTTTTCTTTGAAAGTTCAATGTTTTTATAAATATTCAGTTTAAAATCTTTTCCCTCTAAAACAAAATAAGCTTCCCCGTATTTCACATACATTGGTTTTCTTTCCCCAGTGGTCTTCATTTCAAATGGTTTTTCATTTTCTGTTCTAACAAATTTTGCGATCACAAAGAACTTCTCGTTTATGGGATAAAAATCCAACGTTTTGAATACCGCTAAATCTTCCGCAGACAAAGGACTTGTCTTTGCATCAGCATATTCTGCGTTTATCACTGTTTGAAATTTGGCTACAGCCGAAACATCAAATTTTTCTTGGCCAAAGCCAAAATTCAATTGAACCAAAAGAAACAAAGTAAATAGCGTTCTCATATTAATATCTTTTTGACTTTCTGCTTTTAATAACATTAGATTATTTTTTGTCACTAAAAATAAAGTTATTTTCTCTTGAACCATTAAGAAATTAAGGTTCATTAAGAATAAAACTTAATTTTCTTAATTTCTTAATGGTAAAAAAATATTTTGTCTTATTTGCGGATAGTCTTTATAATTTTAAGCAAAAATAGTTTAAAAGTTACAATGCTACAAAGACGCAACACTACAAAGTTTTCTACCTTTGCAAAATTAGAACTTTATATATGATCCAAACCGCTTTCCAACGTTACATTAATAATTTTAGAGGATTCACAAGAGAAGTATGGATTCTTACTTTGATTACTTTTATCAATCGTGCCGGCACGATGGTTTTGCCTTTTCTATCCAAATATTTGAAAGAAGATTTACAATTTTCCTACGCTCAAGTAGGATGGATCATGGTTGCTTTTGGTTTTGGATCCATGTTAGGTTCGTGGCTAGGCGGGAAATTATCTGATAAAATTGGGTTTTATAAAATCATGGTTTTCAGTTTATTTACCAGTGGAATCCTATTATTCTTAGTCCAATACATCCGTACTTTCTGGGGATTGTGTATTGGGATGTTTGTTATTATGACCGTTGCCGATATGTTTCGTCCTGCCATGTTTGTTTCCCTTGGCACGTATGCAAAACCTGAAAATCGCACCAGAGCATTAACTTTAGTACGACTAGCTGTAAATTTAGGTTTTACAGCCGGACCTGCTTTGGGAGGTTTAATCATCATGAATTTAGGATATAGTGGGCTTTTTTGGGTCGATGGAAGTTCTTGTATTGTCTCTATTTTGATTTTTGCCTTATTGGTAAAAGAACGTAAAAAACCAGCCGATTTAAATACAATAAATAGTGAAACCGAAATCCCTGCTTCCGTTTTCAAAGATAAAATATTCTGGATATTCCTTTTTGTATGTTTTGCGACAGCAATGTTGTTCTTCCAACTTTTCACTACTTTACCATTGTATCACAATGAGAAATTTGGACTTACAGAATTTCAAAGCGGACTGTTACTATCCTTGAACGGATTATTAATTTTCTTTCTGGAGATGCCAATTGTCAGTTTTAGCCAAAGGAAAGATATTCAAAAACTCAAAATTATCCTTTGGGGATGCGTACTCATGTCCATTAGTTTTTACCTGCTTTTGATAAACACTTGGGCTGGAATATTAGTAATCAGCATCATTATAATCACTTTTGGGGAAATGTTCATCTTTCCTTTCTCCAATTCTTTTGCTCTAAGCAGAGCTCCAAAAGGACATGAAGGACGTTACATGGCGTTGTTTACCATGAGTTTTAGTTTAGCGCATATTGCGAGTTCCAAGACTGGACTGGAACTCATTGGACATTTTGGTTACCAAACCAACTGGTTTTTCATGGGTACCTTAGGACTTCTTTCTGTGTTAGGTTGTATTTGGCTGCAGAAACTCGTTCAAATAGAAAATAAATAGCTGGTTCTTTCGATACATTATTATTCGATTTTTTTTATCTAAATAATTTCGGTTTAAGTTTCAAACTTAAAATTTAGTTAAATAACTATAAAAATAGTTTTTAAACTAGAAATATAGTTGTAGATTTGATTTAAATAAAGAAATCATGCAAAAGTTAACGAACAAAGAAGAAGAAATCATGCATATTTTATGGAGGCTCAAAAAAGCATTCGTAAAAGAAGTCATGGCAGAAATCACTGAAGACCAACCTCATTACAACACACTTTCAACCATTGTACGCAACTTAGAAGAAAAAGGATTTGTGTCACACAATGCTTTTGGAAATACCCATCAATACTATCCTATCGTGAGTTTAGAAGACTATAGAAAACGCTTCATGAATACTGCGATTGATAATTATTTCAATAGTTCCTATAAAAACATGGTATCCTTTTTTGCTAAAGAAGAGAAAATTTCTGCTGCCGAATTACGGGAGATTTTGATTATGATCGAAAGTAGACAAGAGGAAAAATAATTCTTCTGTAAAAAATAACTCCAGAATAAAATCAAGAATCGTTATGGAAGAACTATACATTTACCTCATTAAATCCAGCGGATTAATCGCACTTTTTTATGTGGCATATTATTTTATGTTGCGAAAAGAAACCTTTTTCACCAGTAATCGCTGGTTTCTGCTATTGGGTTTATTTACTTCTGTCGTTTTGCCGTTACTCGTTTATACCAAAAGAATTATAGTAGAATCAAGTTCTAAAAACATCGACTGGTCAAAATTTCCGGTGACAACTAGTGTCGAAAATGAAGCTTTTGAGATAAATTGGTATTTGATATCTGGAATTGTTTACACAATTGGAATAGTTTTATTTCTAGTCAAATTTGCTTTTGATTTTTATAGTTTAAATACTGTTTTAAAAGGAAAATCCATTCAACAACAAGCCGATTTTAAATTTATTGATACAACCGAAAACGTTGCTCCTTTCTCTTTTTTTAATACTATCGTTTACAATTCGTCATTATACAGCAGCTCCGAATTACAGAATATTTTGGAACACGAAAAAGTGCATAGCGAACAAAATCATACCATTGACGTATTGATTTCGAGATTGTTTTGTATCCTATTTTGGTTTAATCCATTCATTTGGTGGTATAAAAAAGCAATTTTACAAAACCTTGAATTCATTGCAGACAATGAAGCCACAAAGAAAATATTCGACAAAAAAGCCTATCAAATCACGCTTTTAAAAATAACAACACACGAGAATTGTGTTGCCATTACCAATCATTTTTATCAATCATTAATCAAAAAACGAATCGTTATGTTAAACAAAAATCAATCAAAAAAATCGAATTCCTGGAAGTATGCTTTAGTACTTCCATTATTAGTGGTATTTGTATTCTTATTCCAAATTAAAACTATTGCGCAGGAAAAAACGAATCCGAATGTCTCAAAAAGTGTACTGGATGTCGTTACAACGATTAACAAGAATTTTTCAGATGAAGAACTAAAAAAGAAAGCTGAATTTTTCAAAAAAGAATTTAATTGCGATTTAGTATTCTCTGAAATAGAACGTAATTCAAGTAATGAAATCACAGGAATAGCAGTTAATTACAATGGAAATTTATATGGTAATGGTACTTACAAACAACATAGTTCGAATGCAATCAAAGATATTTACATCAAGCATGAAGGAGGAAAAATTAATATCACTGATGCTGAAATTGATGCAAAAATTAAAAATAATAAAATAACGGTATCATCAGATAAAACGCTTTCTATTGACAAAGAAATTTTCATTAATGGAGAAAAAGTAAGTCAAAATGATATGGATAAATTAGATCCTAATGAAATTGAGCGCATGGATGTAAATAAAAAAAACAATCAACAAGAAATCAGAATAGTTACAAAAAAATTCCACAAAACAATTACTGAAAATGACATTTATATCAATGGCGAAAAAGCAGATAAAAATGAATTGTTACAATTAGACCAAAATACAATTGACAAAATGGATGTCAATAAAAAAGAAAAAATAATCCATATTATAACCAAAAACAGAACGTATATTCAGGACAAGAATATGCCACTTCCTCCAGTACCACCTACCCCTCCAGTTATGAAATTTAAAGCTCCTGTTGCTCCTGCATTCCCAAAAGCACCCAAAGTCCCAAAAGGAGATCCTGTAAATGGAGATAAAAAAGCATGGAAAGAGTTTGAAAAGAAAATGGAAGACTATGACGCTAAAATGAAAAAACTAGAGCCTCAAATGGAAGCTTTTGACAAACAAATGGCTGAATTTGATAAACAAATGGAACCGTTCAATAAAGAAATGGAAGCTTTTGATGAAAAAATGAAAATTTTTGATAAACAAATGGAAGAGTATCAGTCCAATTTGGATAAAGAAAATAAATAATTCTATAACTAATCAAAGAAAAGACGGTCTCCATCAAGACCGTCTTTTTTTATATCTTTGAAAAAAATTACCTATGTTTAAAATTTTAGCCCAAATTAACAAAGTCATTCTTCCAAGTTTCACTAAACAGCTATTGGATTTGGCTAAAGCCAAGAAATGGCAAATGGCAATTATTGGCTATAGATATTATGTAACAACCCGCGCTTTGGATTAATACGTAATTGCTGCAAAAAATCTCGTTTCCTTTAATTTTTGCTCTTCCATTAAAAAAAGCCAATTCCATCAAGAAATTGCATTGCACGATTTCACCACCCAATCGTTCTACCAGCTCACAAACCGCTTTGGCCGTCCCTCCAGTTGCCAAAACATCATCATGAATCAAAATTCGGTCTCCTTTTTGAATAGCATCGATGTGAATTTCTAAAGTATTTGTTCCATATTCTAAATCATATGTTGCTGAAATCTTTTTATAAGGAAGTTTTTTAGCTTTCCGAACGGGTATAAAACCTACATTTAATTCCTGTGCAATCAGCATCGCGAAGAAAAAACCACGGCTCTCCACTCCTATTACCTTGTCTATTTTTTTATCTTTGACTGTTGAAACCAATATTTCAAGGCATTTATTTCTCGCTTGTGGGTTAATTAATAACGGAGTGATGTCTTTGAACAAAATTCCTTCTTTAGGAAACCACTGAATATCACGTATGTAATTCTTTAATGGCATATTTTTTTACTTTTTTATAAATTTAGACTTGCAAATTACACAATTATACCTATATTTGCACCCGCAATAAGGCGTTGAATAAGCACTCGAATTGTAAAAAATGGCCTTGTGGCGCAACTGAATAGCGCACTTGATTACGGCTCAAGAGGTTACTGGTTTGAATCCAGTCAAGGTCACAAAAAAACCCTAAACATTATCAAAATGTTTAGGGTTTTTGCTTTTAAAATCTTGTTTAAAGTGTAGCCATATCAATCACAAAACGATAACGTACGTCTCCTTTTGTCATTCGGTCATATGCTTCATGAATATTTTTTATATCAATCATTTCAATTTCTGAAACGATTCCATGTTCGGCGCAATAATCTAGCATTTCCTGTGTTTCCGGCAATCCCCCTATCAAAGAACCAACAAGACTTTTTCTACCTCCAATTAAGCTGAAAGCATGAACTTCGTAAGGCGTAGGTGGCACTCCTACACAAATATGCACACCGTCTCGTCTTAATAATGAAAGATATAAATTTAAATCATGTGGCGCAGAAACCGTATCAAGTATGAAATCAAAATAACCGTTCACACTTTTTAACTGTTCCGCATCTTTAGTTACTACAAATTTATGGGCTCCTAATTTTAAAGCATCGACTTCTTTTTTAGGAGAAGTACTCAATACAGTAACTTCAGCACCAAAAGCCACACCAAATTTAACTGCCATATGTCCCAAGCCACCCAATCCCAATACAGCCAGTTTGTGTCCTTTTCCTACTTTCCAATGTTTTAATGGCGAATATGTTGTAATTCCTGCGCACAATAAAGGCGCTACAGCAGCCAAATTTAATTTATCGGAAACATGCAATACAAAATCTTCATGTACTACAATTGTATTAGAATAGCCGCCATAAGTAGGCGTTTTATGATCTTGCTCTAAACTATTATAGGTTGCCGTGCTACCGTTTACACAAAACTGCTCAAGTCCTTCCTGACAGTTTTCACAAGTCCTGCAAGAATCTACTAAACAACCGGTACCGGCTAAATCCCCTACTTTAAACTTTTTAACATGACTTCCTACTTTTACAACTTTCCCTACAATTTCATGTCCTGGAACCATTGGGAAAATAGATCCGCCCCAATCATCTTTAATTTGGTGCAAATCACTATGGCAAACGCCACAAAACTGAATGTCAAATTGCACATCATGTGGCCCTACTTCACGTCTTTCAAAATTCCAAGGAGCTAAATCTGTCTTGGCATCTTGCACTGCATATCCTTTAGTCTGTATCATAATTTTAATTTTCATAAAATTAATCCTTTTATTCCAACCCGTTGTTATACATTTTGTGAAGAAAAGTATAAAATTTAGTGAAGTAACACGCTCTAGAAAGTCCATAAAAAAAAGTTGTGAAATGAATCTAACGTTGTTTTTTTGCAATTACAAAATTTGTTTCATCCAAAAGAGCTTGTTTTTACTACCTTTAAAAGAAAATCATGGAAACACAATCTTACAAAAATCATATTCGGTATTATCCACCACATCATTTTATCTATTATCCAATCATAATAGCATTGTTGTCCTTCAGCATTTATTTTAGTTTTACAACTAAGGATCAATTAATTTGGACTTTTATCAGTGGGATTTTCGTTGTGTTATTTTGCCTGGCATTTATGTTGCGTCAACATTATGCCTTAACATTGCAAAACCGAATTGTGCGATTGGAACTTCGGTACCGCTATTTTTCTATTACAGGAAAAAGATTGGAAGATTTTGAATACCAATTGAATGATGATCAATTATTTGCCTTGCGGTTTGCACTAGATAAAGAACTTCCAGCACTTATCGAAAGAACTTTGAATGAAAATATCACAGGGACAGCAATTAAAAAAGCGATTATTAAGTGGAAAGGTGATTACGAAAGAGTTTAAAATTTCAAAATATTTTTTTGCCTACCTGAATTTTATAGATTCATAATTTTGTTACTTTGTCCCGCAACACAATCCTATTAAACCTGAATTTAAAACCCATAATGCCAGAATACTTATCAGATCTCGAGTACAACAACATCTTTTATAGCGAAGAGGAAGTCAATTTTAAGGAATTTGAATGTTGCACGTTTACAAACTGTAACTTTTCCTCCTGCGTATTTCTAGCTGTAACCTTTATCGATTGTACCTTCAACGATTGCACTTTTAGCGGTGCCAAGATCAATTATGTAGCCTTTAGAACTGTAACTTTCAATCATTGTGAAATTAAAGATGTTAATTTTGCCATGTGCGACAAATTAATTTTCGAAGTTACTTTTAATGATTGTATTTTGGATTTCTCCAAATTTTATACGCTAAAAATTAAAGGTACATCTTTTACCAACTGCAGTTTAATTGCAGTAGATTTTATGGCTACAGATTTGACCGAAGTTCTATTTGAAAATTGTGATTTATACCGTTCTGAATTTGCAAAAGCAATCGCTAACAAAGCTAATTTCAAAACAAGCTATAACTACACTATTGATCCAACCAAAACCAAAATTAAGAAAGCTGTTTTTTCTCTGGAAGGACTTAAAGGACTACTCTACAGACATGAGATTATAGTTAGATAGTTTTACGAAATAATACTCCCATCCTCCATGGTAATGATTCTATTAGTCCGTTCAGCAAAATCAGTATCGTGAGTAACGACCAACAAGGTTTGATTTTGTTCCTGTGTCAATTTTTTAAAAATATCAAAAACTAAATCGCTATTTTTTTTGTCCAAATTTCCTGTAGGCTCATCCCCCATTATAATCAACGGATCGTTTATCAAAGCACGTGCGATAGCCACACGCTGTTTTTGTCCACCACTTAACTGATTAGGCATTTTAAGTGTCTGGTCTTGCATGTCCAATGTTTTCAAATGTTCCATAGCTCGATGTTCCAGTTCCTGATTGGAATATTTACCTAATTTCATTCCCGGAAGCATCACATTTTTCAAGACATTATACTCCGCAAGTAAATAATGAAACTGAAATACAAAACCAATCTTTCCATTTCTAATCAAGGCTAATTCTTTGTCAGTTTTTCCTGTTACAAGTTCATTGTGAATAAATATTTCACCGTCATAATCTGTATCCATCGTGGAAAGCAAATACAACAAAGTTGATTTTCCACAACCTGATTTTCCTACAATAGATACAAACTCGCCGTGATTGATGCTCATGCTAATTTCCTTCAACACTTGAAATTTTACAGGATCATAAAAATATTTGCTTAATCCAACAGCCTCTAAAACTTTGTTATTTTCCATCTTTATTTTCCTCTGATAATTTCTACGGGATCAATTTTACTGGCTTTCAGAGCAGGAAAAAGTCCGGCAATTGTGGTTGTAAATAATGCAAAAGTGATTCCAATGATGTAATATAACGGATTGTAGTTGATAGGATAGGTTTTTACCGTGGGTAGTGAAGCCGTTTCAAAAGGAATAATATCTATAATGGAGGAAAAAATATATCCAAACAACAAGCCGAATAATCCGCCTGCAAGACCTATAATTATGGAAAGCGAAACAAAAATCCATTTTACATCATTACCTGAAAAACCAGTAGCTTTTAGAATCGCGATGCTATCCATCTTTTCATAAATCATCATATTCAAAATGTTGTAAATTCCAAAACCAGCTACAATTAGTAACACTACCCCTACTGCATAGGAAATAATATTTCTAATGGTGCTTCCGGTTTCAAATTGGGAATTAGCTGTTTGATAATCTATCGTATCAAGATTGAATTTGTTATGAAACTCTTTGGCGACAGCCGGAGCGGAAATCATTTGATACAACTTGATTTGTATATCAGTAATATAATTGGTGGGTTCTCCTAATATTTTTTGTGCTGTCGATAATGACGTATAACTCATAGTATTATCGATATCAGCAATTCCAATTTGTGAAATACCAACAATTTTTAAAGAAGCCAAATTCCCTTTAGAAGAAGTAATCCTTATAATATCTCCTTTTATTAGTAGCATTTTGTCCGCTAGTCCTTTACCTATTATTATACTGTTGTTTTGCGATAAATCTGCAATACTTCCTTCAATTATATAATCGCTGAATTTAAATAATTTTTCTTCGGCTTGAATATCAATTCCATTGATTAAACCAGAAATCTCTATCGTTCCTGAATTAAAAAAAACGGGAGTAGTTATTTTTGGTGCAACATCTAAGATGCGAGGATCTTTTTTTAAATAACTAATAATCGATTTGCTGTTGTAAATTGATTTTCCAATATCTTTCGGCTTTATGGAATGAATAAAATTAGCTTTATCCTTATACTTTTCGGATAATAGTATTGGCTGATTTGCTGATGGTTTTATTTCATTGTACAAAAGAACATGTGGAGTTCTATTCAGCATTAGTCCGTCCAACAAATCATTTAGACCATTCATGAAACTTACTAAAGAAATAAACATTGCAATACCAAAAGTGACACCGACAGCTGCAACAACAGTTTGCTTAAGTCTGGCTTGAAGTAGATGCAGCGCAATATTTAAAATAAGTTTAAAATTCATCGCTAAGGTTTGTAAATCGTTTCTTCTGCTTTTAAACCTTCTAAAATTTCTACTTTTTGATAATCACTTAAACCAATTTTCACTTTGCGTTTTTCGTCTTTGTTTACCAAAACATATCTATCCTGAATTAAATAACTTTTAGGAATAGTCATTGCATTTTTTTTAGTTTTAATGACAATATTAGCTTCAGCGGTAAGATTCGGATACATTTTTTTTGGTGGATTTACAAAGTGTGCTTCAATTTTAAAAGTACGGGAACGCTCCTGCATAATAGGGTAAATTTTATCAATAGTTGCTTCAAAAACCTGACCCTTATAACTATCCATAGTCACTAAAGCCTGTTGCCCGATATTGACACGAACCATATCATTTTCATCAACTTCCAATTCCAATAAAAAGGAATTCGCTTTACCAATAATTGCTAAAGGAACTTGAGCACTAATTAGCGCCCCTTCTTTGACTAAGACGTCAAATAATTCTCCCGAGAAAGCACTTTTTATAGTAAAATCATTTTGTGACTTCTGACTGATTTTAAGATTTATGTTATTTCGATTTTGATCATTTTTTAATTGTGCCTTGAGCTGCGCCAATTGTTTTATAGTAGCTTCATAATTGATTTTGGAACTTTTGTATGCCAATTCTACTCGTTCAAAATCCACTTCTGAGATTCCACCTTGATTTTTAATGACTTTGTTCCTAGTATAAATGGATTCATCTAAGGTCAGTTTATCTCGTGCTGATTGGACTTTCATTTCCATTTCAGCAATTTTATCCTGAATAAAACTGTTACTTTGCTGACTTAATTGATAAGCCAACCGTGCGTTTTCAGTATTTAGATCCGCTTTTTCACTTTCTAGTTCGAATAGTGATTGTCCTTTATGTATTGATTCTCCCGCCGTCACATTTATTTTTTGCAGCGTTCCATTTACAGTTGAAAAAACAGTGTATTGACCTTCAGCCTTTACGACTCCTGAAGCATAAACGCTTTCCGTTACATCTCTTATAGTGGGCTTTGTCTCTTCATTACCTTTCTTAGAACAAGATAATATGCTGAAAATAAGCAAATAAAATAGGGATATTGATTTTAAACTCATTTTATTTTTATTTAAAACATCGATAGGTTAAAAAATGTTCATACTATCAAATGTACGAAAATATACATTTTGGCAGCAGATTCATTCTTACATAATTACGTTAAAAAAAAACAGATTTGAAAACACTTATAATTGCTTTTCCATTACATAATCTTCCATCAAATAACCAAAATCCAATTCAATATCTTCTTCACACACCACTTCAAAACCTATTTTTTGATAAAATGAGAACGCTTTATTAAATTTATTTACATTTAATGAAATAGCCACAGAACGATTTTCCATAGCTAGACGTTCAACGGTATCAATTAATAACTTTCCGGCTCCTTTACCTTGTGCTTCAGGGACTAGGTAAATTTTATGCAATCGAGTAACATTTTTATCCAAATAATTATGCTCATAAGATGCAAATCCTATGCAACAGCCATCGTCATGAACGAGTATGAATTGATGCCCTTTTTTATTTAAATTCTCGCACAAAGTTTCATCCGAATAAAACAAATTAAGCATATAAGCAATCTGTTCTTTAGATAAAATCGTACCGTAAGTAGCTGGCCAGGAACGATACGCAATTTCTCTAATTAATTTGATATCTTTAATTGTAGCCTCCGAAATTAGTAACATTAAGTATGTGTTTTTGAATTTATTAAAATTATACTATATCTCCTTTGGGGAGGAAAATAGAGAATTTTGCACCTTCATTGGGTTGACTTTTTGCCCATATAAATCCGTTATGGTTATCTACAATGCGGCTACAAATAGCAAGTCCAAGTCCTGTTCCCGAATACTTAGGGTCAGTTTCTAAACGTTTGAATAAAAGAAATATTTTTTCAGCATATTCTTGTTTGAATCCAATTCCGTTATCAGCTACTACTATTTTATAATAGTCCTCCTCATTGATTATTTTGTATTCAGACGCTTCTTCTTCCGTAATTATTTCTGAAGTGATGCTTATTTTAGGTATTTGCGTTTCTTGACTATAGTTAAGCGAATTACTGACGAGATTTATAAACAGTTGCTTAATCTGGAAAGGAATAGCCTTGATAGTCGGCAATTTTCCAATTTGAATCACTGCGTTTCTCTCCTCCACATTTATTGATAAATCTAGCAATGTTTCGGCTATAATTTTGTTTAAATCTGTTTCCACAAAAACTTTATCTCCTTTTACAGTTCGGGAATAGTCAACTAAGTCAATGAGCAATGTTTGCATTCTGTTAGCTGCCACTCTGACTTTAGAAAAATAGTCCCTTCCTTGCTGAGAAAGTAGATCAAATTCTTTTTCTTCTAGTCGAGATATAAACATTTGAATCTTACGAAGTGGCTCCTGCAAATCATGGCTTACAATATTGTTAAAAGATTCGAGCTCCGTATTTATATATTTTAATTCTTTATTATTTTCCTCTAGTTCAAGAGTCTTTTTATACTGATTTGTAATATCATAATTCACTCCTATTTTGATCAAATCTCCATTGCCATCCTTAGTAAAACTGCCAACACCCATGATATATTTCACCTCATTAGTCGCGGTTAAAAACCGGAATACAATAGATGTAGATTGATGATTTATCAGTGATTCTCTATGAACTTTTGTCACATATTCCAAATCATCAGGATGAAAATATTTAATCGTATTCTCTAGATTAGGTTCAAATGCGTTGGGCTCAACTCCCATAAGTCGATACAAATTATCTGAAAAAGTATAGGTGTTAGTTTCTAAATTAACCATCCAGTGCCCAAAACCAGCCGTTTTTTCAGCGGTGTTAAACGATTCATTTAGTAACTTTAATTTATCGTTTGCCTCTTTAAGGGCTTCAATGTCAATATTGGTTTTATTAAATGAAAGCAACAAAATTAAAAGTGACAGAATAATTAGTAAAAAAGCGGTCATTAATGAATCCTGAAGCTCAAATTGATGATTTGAATTTTGAAATTTAGCTTTCAATCTTTCTGAATTAATGACTTTGTACACGAACAATTTCATCATTTCAGTGTAATCATTACTTCTCTTCAACTTCAATTTAAGCCCTAATTGATCTACATTATTACTTTTAGCGGCAATTAATGTTTCTCTGAATAATTTGAACCTGTAATTAATGAGTTTTTCAAGTGTTAGAATATCTTTTTTTCTTAAGGGATCGTTAACCGTTAAGACCTTCAATTTTTTTATTCCCTCTTCAATAATTCCTCGGTTCAAAAACCGATTTTGTAAATAGGACTCGTCTTTAGTAATTATATAATTTCGTAAACTGTAGTCATAACTGTTTATTATGGATAAAAGCTTTTCTAGTTCCAGTTGAGTATCATTGGATTTTGCAATTAGCTCCAGTGTTGAAGTAAGTTTTTGCATTTGTGAAAAAAACTTAGACCCAAAATAGCAAACAACAAGAATAGCAACACCCAAGGCTAATTTAAACACTTGAGAATTTTTAAATAATTTTAAAAATTTCATTAATTTTTTATTAAATGCTAAAGAAAAACGTTTCTATATTTAACCCTGACGTGTGAAATTGCCAATTCATATTTATTACTTCCTTAATTACTTTTTTCAATGTTGAAAAGTCATTTGGTTTTTTTATATAAATATTTGCACCTTCTATAAAGGTATCTTCAATGTCTTTTTCTGACGACGATGTAGAATATATGGCGACAGAAACATCTTTAAAACGAGTATTTGCCCTAATTTCTTTCAAACATTCTATTCCTGTTTTCCCTGGCATATTTAAATCTAAAAATAAAATATGAGGCAACTTGATATCCGGTAGCACTAAATAATCCATTAAACCATTACCATTTGTAAATAAGGTCAGCTTATTATCCATCTTAAGCTCCATTATAGCTTCGCTAAAAAAAGCACGATCATCTTCGTCATCGTCAGCTAAAAGGATATGCATTGGATCTTTATGTGCAATCATATTGTATATGGTGTATTATATATTTGATTTATTCTTATTTAATTTATTCTGTATTTGATAATTTCCTTCTTTTGTCGATGACTCTTTTAAACATGGAAGGAGTTAATCCCGTCACTTTTTTAAATTGCGTTGACAAATACGCTACACTGCTATAATTTAGTTCATAAGAAATCTCTGTTAAACTTAATTTTTCTTCTATAATAAGCTTTTTCGCTCTTTCAATTTTCTGAATAATAATAAAGTTCTCTATAGATGTATAGGTATATTCAGAAAAAACATTCGTTATATAACCATATCTATAGTTCAATTTATCTGACAAATATTGAGAAATCGTTGTGTTAGGAAATTTGTCTTTATTGTAAACGATTTCAATTATTGCATCTTTTATTTTCTGTATTAATTGTGCTTTTGGGTTATCGATAATATGAATAGCAAATCTGTTGAGCGAAGTTTGAAGTTCATCAAAACTTTCCTCAGAAATATCATCACTAATTTCAATTTGACCTAAATCCAGTAATTGATAGCTTATATTTAATTTTTCTAACTGATCCTGTAATATTGTTCTGCAAGCAATATTTCCATCATAATTATAATTGATCTTCATTGCAGGTACTAATTATTAGAGTTGAATTTAAAAATATAAATGTATATTAAAAATTATAAATTGGTACCAAATTACTACTATTTAAAACCAACATTATACTATTTAAAACCAAAATCAACTATAAATAGCTGATTTTTAATTGATTTAAAGCGTTTTAAAAAAAAGATTCAATTCATAAAATTAATAAAAAAATTAAGAATTTTAGCCGTGTATGGTTTCGTTTTTTCCGTAATTTTCAATGATAGATGCCTCAAATTCGATCCATTCTCTCCATCGCTTTTCAACATCTACTCCTACTCCATACTTTCTGGCATACGTGATAAATGTTGTGTAATGTCCCGCCTCACTTTCCATTAAATCCCTGTAAAAGATAGATAATTCTTCATCTTGAATATTTTCTGAAAGCAGTTTGAAACGTTCACAACTTCTAGCTTCAATCATAGCGGAAAATAATAACCGTTCCACCAAACTGGAAACTCGGCTCCCATTTCCACTTTTTTTCATATACAAATACAATTCATTCACGTAATCATCTTTTCTTTCACGCCCCAACTTTAATCCTCGTTTGATAATGATATTATGCACTTGTTCAAAATGATCTATTTCTTCTTTGGCCAAAGCCAATAAATCCTGAACTAAATCCTGGTGCTCTGAGTTATTAGTGATAATTGTAATGGCGTTTGTGGCTGCTTTTTGTTCACACCAAGCATGATCCGTCAAGATTTCTTCAATATTTTTTTCTACAATATTCACCCATCTTGGATCAGTAGGTAATTTTAATCTTAGTACAGACATGACAAAATTTGTTTAAAGTTTGAAAAAAAATAGAGTTTAAAGTTTCATTAAAAATGAAAAAGTTTAAAGTTCAAAATTTTGTGGTACCTTTTCGAAACACAAAACTTTAAACTTTAAACCTTTAAACTTTAAACTTTAAACTTTAAACTAAAAAAATTAATATACGAAGATAGCTCTTTCGCTCATCATTTCGTTTACTTCATTAGCCACTTCTTCGATAATATCTTCATTAGTGTGATTCATTAGTACTCTGTCAATAAGTTCCACAATAGTTTCCATATCTTCTTCAACAAGACCACGAGTGGTAATAGCTGGAGTTCCTACACGGATACCTGAAGTTACAAATGGTGATTTATCATCAAATGGAACCATGTTTTTATTTACTGTGATTTCTGCTCTTACTAATGCGTTTTCAGCATCTTTTCCAGATATATTTTTGTTTCTTAAATCAATTAACATCATGTGATTATCTGTTCCGCCAGAAATAATTTCATATCCCCTTTTTACAAAAGCATCAGCCATGGCATTAGCATTTTTTTGTAATTGTAAAGCATAAGTAAAAAATTCATCTTTCAATGCTTCACCAAAAGCTACTGCTTTAGCAGCAATGATGTGCATTAATGGACCCCCTTGATTTCCAGGAAAAACAGCTAAGTCTAATAAAGAAGACATCATTCTTATATCGCCTTTGGGAGTAGTTAAACCAAATGGGTTTTCGAAATCTTTTCCCATTAAAATTAAACCTCCACGAGGTCCACGTAATGTTTTGTGAGTAGTCGTTGTCACAATATGGCAATGCGGTAATGGATCGTTCATCAAACCCTTAGCAATAAGACCCGCAGGGTGAGAAATATCAGCCAATAAAATAGCACCAACACTATCCGCAATTACTCTGAAACGCTCAAAATCCATATCACGAGAATAAGCCGAAGCTCCTGCAATAATTAATTTTGGTTGCTCTCTAGTCGCTATTTCTTGAATTTTATCATAATTTAATCTTCCTGTTTGCTTATCTACACCATAAAAAGAAGGTGTGTATAAACGTCCTGAAAAGTTTACAGGAGAGCCATGAGTTAAGTGTCCACCATGTGACAAGTCAAAACCTAAAATTTTATCTCCCGGTTTAATACAAGCATGATAAACCGCTGTATTGGCTTGGGAGCCTGAGTGTGGTTGTACATTTGCATAAGCAGCACCAAATAATTCTTTGGCTCTATCGATAGCAATTTGTTCTATAACATCAACTACTTCGCAACCGCCGTAGTATCTTTTGCCAGGATATCCTTCTGCATATTTATTAGTTAAAACAGAACCCGCTGCTTCCATTACTTCGTCACTTACGAAGTTTTCTGAAGCTATAAGTTCTAATCCGTGAATTTGTCTTTCTTGTTCTTCTAGAATAAGGTCAAAAATTTGTTCGTCGCGTTGCATTTCTTTGATTTTCGTTAATATGATGCAAAAATACAAAAAAACGTTTGGTAAATAGTTAGATTATAATATATTTGATGAGTAATTTTCAACAAAATAATTAACACATCATGCCTATAACAGCTAACGATACTAATAGAAAATCATGGCTAGAAGTCCTAGAAAACAGTGACTTTCCCATACAAAATATTCCTTTCGGGGTCTTCCTCACTAAGGAAAATGTCGTAACAGTGGGAACACGAATAGGCAATTTTGCAATCGATTTGGGTGCTTTACAGCAATTAAACTACTTTGAAGGCATTGAATTAACAGATGATATGTTCATGCAGGACACTTTAAATGATTTTATCTCTGATGGCCAAAAAACATGGAGATTGGTTCGAAATCGTATTGCGGATTTATTCGATGAAAAAAATCCAAAACTAAGAGACAATATAAAAGACAGAGATATTATAATCTTCAAAATGGAAGATGTAGAAATGCAATTGCCAGTACTAATTGGTGACTATACGGATTTTTATTCCAGTAAAGAGCATGCAACTAATGTAGGAAAAATGTTCCGTGATCCAGAAAATGCTTTATTGCCAAACTGGCTTCACATTCCTGTAGGTTATCACGGTAGAAGTTCTACTATCGTTCCATCTGGAATTCCAGTTCACAGACCAATGGGACAAACATTGCCGGCTGGGGAAACTACACCTGTTTTTGGCCCTTCCCGTTCAGTTGATTTTGAGTTGGAAACTGCTTTTATCACCACCGATGTCAATATCATGGGAGAAAACATTCCCGTAACGGAAGCTGAAGATTACATTTTCGGAATGGTTTTATTGAATGATTGGAGCGCACGTGATATTCAAAAATGGGAATATGTACCGCTGGGTCCATTCCTAGCAAAGAACTTTGCAACTTCAATTTCTCCTTGGATCGTTACTATGGATGCTTTGGAACCTTTTAGAACTAAAGGTCCTAAGCAAGAACCAACTCCGCTTCCTTATTTACAACAAAAAGGTAAGCATTCGTTCGACATTAATTTAGAAGTTGCTATCCAACCTGAACACGCAGAGCCTACGGTTGTTTCGCACTCTAATTTTAAATATTTATACTGGTCAATGTGTCAGCAATTAGCACATCACACCTCTAATGGTTGTCGTGTAAATTCTGGTGATATGATGGGATCTGGTACCATTTCAGGCCCAACCGAAGACAGTTTTGGGTCAATGCTGGAATTAACTTGGGGCGGAAAAAATCCTATCAAGCTAAAAGACGGATCTGAACGTAAATTCATCAATGATAATGATACCGTAATCATAAAAGGATTTTGTCAAAACGGACATGTTCGTATTGGTTTTGGTGAAGTTTCCAGTAAGTTACTTCCTCCATTTGTGAGAAAATAATAAATTAAAAATGCATATTTCAAAACCTAACATTTATTCTATTTTTGTTAGGTTTTTTTTTATGACAATTTTAAAAAATATTTCAATCAAAAAATAGAATTAAGACTTCAAAATACATATTTTTAATTTTTTATCCTCATGAAAAAAATTATACTTTTCTTATCTTTCTCAATCCTTGTTTCTTCTTGTGGCGTCAAGCAAACCCAAAATTTATTGAGTTCAGGAAATTATGATCAGGCAATTGATAATGCCATTTCTAATTTGCGAACCAATAAAGATAAAAAAGGAAAGCAAGATTATGTTTATTTGCTCGAAGAGGCTTTCGCCAAAGCAAAAGAACGAGATCTAAATGTCGTAAATTTATTGGCAAAGGATGCAAATCCTGTACAAATGGAAAAAATATACAATACCTATTTACAATTGAATAACCGACAGGAAAAAATCAAACCTTTGCTTCCTTTAAGATTAATTAAAGAAGCTCGAAATGCCATTTTCCCCTTTGACAACTATAACAATCAGATCATAGAAAGTAAAAATGATTTGTCCGCTTATTTATATGCGAATGCAAAAAAATTAATGACAACTTCTGACAAGATGAATTTCCGTAAGGCGTATGATGATCTGGATTATTTAAATCAAATAAATCCAAATTACAAAGACGTTTTGCAATTGATGGATGATTCGAAATACAAAGGTTCGGATTATGTTTTTGTCAATACAAAAAACGAAACAAATATGATTATCCCAGCCCGTCTGCAAAACGACTTACTGGATTTCAGCACTTACGGGCTGAATGATAAATGGACCGTTTACCACAATAACAAACAAAGAGGAATTGATTACAATTACGGAATGATGATTAATTTCAGACAGATTTATATTTCGCCTGAGCAAATAAAAGAGAAAGAATTTGTAAAAGAGCGCATCATAAAAGATGGTGTTAAAAAACTTATAGATGCTAATGGAAAAGAAGTCGTTGATGAGAAAGGTAAAGTTGTAATGGTAGATAATATTAAAACTGTAAATGCTAGTATCTACGAATTTAGACAATTTAAGTCTTGTCAGATTACCGCTAAAGTGGATTATGTAAATTACAGAAGTAACCAACTTTTGCAGTCCTTTCCAATAACCAGCGAATATATATTCGAAAACATTTATGCTACGTTTAAAGGAGACAGACGAGCCTCTGACGATAATTATTATTCCTATTTTGACAAAAGAGCAGTAGCTTTCCCTAGCAACGAACAAATGGTTTATGATACAGGTGAAGATTTGAAAGCCAAAATAAAAGAAGTTATTTCTAGAAACCCGTTTAGAAACTAATCACAGAATGATCGATTTATAAACCTCCGTGAAAATCAATTTCTCACGGAGGGTTATTATTTTAAAAAATACAACAATACCTTAATTTTTTGTTAGAAAATGTAAAACCGGTATTGTGTTATAAAAATTAGTGTACTTTTGCACTAATGAATAACACAAGTATAAATATAACTCCTATCTCACGGACAAACAAACCGACTACTTCTCCCGAAGTACGGATGCTATTAGTATAGTTTCCACAAGTCTTTTGTTTTATTTTTATTCATTTTTCATTTTACCGTTTTGAAATCACATTTATTTCCCATTGGATTAGTATATTCCAAAATCAATATTAATTTTTCATTAATATCTTGTTATTCAATTTATTGGACTATAAATTTGTATTTTAGTTTTTTAATTCAGTGCGAGAGAGAAAGTATTTCAGAACAAAATTATAACTCATTTTATAAATCAAAAATTCAACTCTTGAAATGAATATATCAATAATTATAACTCAGGAAGAGCACTATAAGTATTCACAAGAAATATGTGAAACCATTGAATTATCAGCCTTATTGAGAGGTACTGGTATTGCAAAGAGAACTCCTGAATACATTCAGAAAAAAATGGAAAGCAAAGATGCCGTTATCGCATTAGACAACGGAAAATTTGCTGGTTTTTGTTATATCGAAAGTTGGGAACACGGTAAATATGTGGCGCATTCAGGATTGATTGTTCATCCTGATTATAGAAATTTAGGTTTGGCAAAACAAATCAAATCAAAAGTCTTTGAATATTCTTTAGAGAAATATCCGGATGCCAAAATATTTGGAATTACAACTGGATTAGCAGTAATGAAAATTAATTCTGATTTAGGTTATAAACCAGTTCCATTTTCGGAATTGACGACTGATCCTACCTTTTGGGCCGGATGTAAAACCTGTACCAATTTTGAAATCTTGCAAAGCAAAGACAATAAGATGTGCTTGTGTACCGGGATGTTGTTTGACCCAAAAGAAAAACCAAAAGATCCACCAAAACATCCATTTAACATAAGAGTCCTCAATAGATTAAAATCAATTAAACAAGCGCTTTTCTTAAAAAAATAATAGTATGAAAAAAGTTGTATTAGCATATAGCGGAGGATTAGATACCTCATATTGTCTAAAATATTTGAAGAACGAAAAAGGATATGAAGTTCACACCGTTCTTATTAATACTGGCGGATTTGACGAAGCTGAATTAAACGCCATTGAAGAAAGAGCTTATGAATTAGGAAGTGCACAACATACTAATTTAACTATTGTAGATAAATATTACGATAAAGCCATAAAATATTTGATTTATGGAAATGTGTTAAAAAACAATACATATCCATTATCCGTAAGTGCAGAGCGTGTTTTTCAAGCAATTGAAGCGATTAAATATGCGAAATCTGTTGGTGCTGAAGCAATTGCTCACGGAAGTACTGGAGCAGGAAATGACCAAATTCGTTTTGATTTAATTTTCCAAACCATTGCTCCCGAAATTGAAATTATCACTCCTATTCGTGATTTAAAATTATCAAGACAGGAAGAAGTAGATTATTTAGCTAAAAACGGAGTTCATTATTCTTGGGAAAAAGCACAATATTCCATTAATAAAGGATTGTGGGGAACAAGCGTAGGTGGTAAAGAAACATTGACCTCAAATCAATCTTTGCCAAGTGAAGCGTATCCTTCTCAATTGCAAAAAATGGGTGAAGAGAAAGTGACACTTCAATTTGAAAAAGGACAGTTAGTAGGTATCAACGGGACATTGGACATTCCAACAAAAAACATCGTTGCATTAGAAAAACTGGCAAGTGCGTATGCAATTGGTAGAGATACACACGTGGGCGATACCATTATCGGAATTAAAGGAAGAGTTGGTTTTGAAGCTGCGGCACCTTTAATCATCATCAAAGCACACCATTTATTAGAGAAACATACGCTGGGTAAATGGCAACAATACTGGAAAGAACAACTAGGAAATTGGTACGGAATGTTATTTCATGAAGGACAATTCTTGGATCCTGTAATGAGAAACATCGAGGCTTTCCTAGAAGACACTCAAACGACTGTAAACGGCACCGTTATCGTTTCTCTAAAACCATATCACTTTACTTTGGACGGAATTGAATCTGAAAATGACTTGATGAATACAAGTTTTGGACAATATGGAGAAATGAACAACGCTTGGACATCTGACGATGCCAAAGGATTTATCAAAATTCTGGGGAATGCCCAAAACATATTTTCATCTGTAAATAAACTGACACATGATTAATATTGGAATAATTGGCGGTTCAGGTTACACTGCAGGGGAACTCATCAGAATATTGATGTTCCATCCCAATGCTACACTTGATTTTGTTTACAGTACGACAAACGCTGGAAAACCACTTTCGGTTGCGCATCATGATTTGATGGGCGATATCGAAATGAATTTTACCGATACTGTAAATCCAAATGTGAATGTTGTTTTCTTGTGCTTAGGACACGGTAAATCAAAATCATTTTTAGAGAATAATCAATTTGCGAGTCATACCAAAATCATCGATTTAGGAAATGATTTCAGATTGACAAAAGACAAAGACTTCGATAATAAATCTTTCGTTTACGGTTTACCTGAATTGAATAAAGCGGTTATCAAAAATGCTCAGTTTATAGCAAATCCAGGTTGTTTTGCAACGGCTATTCAATTGGCATTATTGCCTTTGGCTAAAAATGAAATGCTTACGACTGATGTTCATATCAATGCTACAACCGGAAGCACGGGAGCTGGAGTTACACCTTCGGAAACGACACATTTTAGCTGGAGATCAAATAATATGTCGCATTACAAAGCCTTTGAGCACCAACATTTGGGCGAAATAAACCAAAGTGTCAACCAATTACAAGCCGATTATACAAACGAATTAATTTTTGTACCCAACAGAGGTGATTTTGCCAGAGGAATTTTCGCAACATTATACACAACAATCGAAGAAAGTTTGGAAGATGTAGTTGCAAAATATGAGGCTTTTTACAAAGACCAGCCTTTTGTAACGGTTACTACCACTGGAATCAATATGAAACAAGTAGTTCAAACGAACAAGTGTATTATTAGTTTAATGAAAAAAGGAAACCGGTTATTGATTACTTCAGTAATTGATAATTTAACAAAAGGAGCCTCAGGACAAGCTATTCAAAACATGAATTTAATGTTTGGATTGGATGAAACCACAGGATTGCATTTGAAGCCAAACGGATTCTAAAAATTTGTTTCAAGTTTAAAGTTTAAGGTTGCGCACGTAACTTGAAACTTGAAACCTTAAACCATTTAAACAAAAAAAGAAAATGAACTTATTTGACGTTTACCCATTATACAACATCACTCCTGTAAAAGCACTAGATTGTATTATTACAGATGAAAACGGAGTAGAATATTTAGATTTATATGGTGGTCATGGAGTAATTTCCATTGGACACACACAACCTGATTATGTTGCCAAATTAAAAAATCAATTGGATAATATTGGTTTTTATTCCAATGCGATACAGAATCCATTGCAAGTAGAATTAGCAGAAAAATTAGGGAAACTTTCCGGATTAGAAGACTACACTTTATTCTTGTGCAGTTCTGGAGCTGAAGCCAATGAAAACGCGTTAAAATTAGCCTCTTTTCACAACAATAAAACGAGAGTAATTGCTTTTGATAATTCCTTTCACGGAAGAACTTCGGCGGCAGTTGCGGTAACAGATAACAAAAAAATTGTTGCACCAATCAATGCACAACAAATCGTTACTTTTTTGCCACTGAATAACATCGAGTTGGTAGAAAACGAACTAAAAAAAGGAGATGTTTCTTCTGTTATTATTGAAGGAATTCAAGGAGTTGGCGGTTTAGACCAAGGTACAACTGAATTTTTTCAGGCATTAGAAAAAATATGCGCAGCATATGATGCCGTTTTGATTTTGGACGAAGTGCAATCAGGATACGGAAGAAGCGGAAAGTTTTTTGCCCACCAACATCATGACATCAAAGCAGATATTATTTGTCTGGCGAAAGGAATGGGTAACGGATTTCCTATTGGTGGAATCTTGATTTCTCCAAAATTCACAGCGAGTTATGGATTATTAGGAACTACTTTTGGTGGTAACCATTTGGCTTGCGCCGCTGGAATAGCAGTTTTGGATGTGATTGAAAGCCAAAAATTAATGGATAACGTAAATGACGTTTACGCTTATTTTTTAGAAGCAATCCAACAAGTTCCGGAGGTAATTCAAGTAAAAGGAAGAGGATTAATGCTAGGTGTAGAATTTGATTTTGACGTAAGTGATCTTCGTAAAAAAATGATTATCGACAAACATATTTTTACAGGAAATGCAAATAATAAAAACCTATTAAGAATTCTTCCTCCATTGACAATCAATAAGGAAGCAATTGACACCTTTATTATCGCTTTAAAAGAAACATTGACGGAATTGAAATAGTTTTTTAAACATATAAGCCACATAAGCTCTTAAACTTATATGACTTATATATTTAGATTTTTTTCTAAAATAGTAAAACCAAAAACTAATGAACCACTTATTACTAATAGAAAAGCGAAATGCAGTTTTAAGTCGCATGGGCGAACTTCTTGAAGAAGAAAGAGCTAACCTTAAAACGGTGAATCAACAGGATATCAATAATTATTCTGGGGATGACTTGGCCATGGAAAAACGTTTATTGGTTGATGATGCCAAAATTGACGGGATGATTTTATCCCTGCAGCAATTAGCAAGTCAAGAAGATCCTGTTGGTATGGAGCGTTTTAATTTCGACCATGAAAACGGAATGAAAATCATCAATAAAACTGCAGCTTTTGGAACCATAATGATAATTTATGAATCCAGACCCGATGTTACTGTCGAAGCAAGTGGAATCGCTTTTAAATCCGGAAATAAAATTCTATTGAAAGGCGGAAAAGAATCCTTACTATCCAACTTAAAGATTGTGGAATTGTGGCATCAGGCTTTACAAGAAAACAATATTGCTTCAGAATGGGTGGAATATTTGAATTATAATCGGGAAGAAACGCAGTCTTTTTTGGAGAAACCAACACAAAAAGTGGATTTAATTGTTCCTCGTGGTGGTGAGCAATTGATTGCTTTTGTAAAAAAACACGCAACCTGCCCGGTGATTATAAGTGGTCGAGGAAATAATTTTGTTTATGTAAATAAGGAAGCCGATTTGAAAAAAGCGCTTGATATTATTATTAATGGAAAGACCTCAAACATATCTGTTTGTAATGCTTTAGATAAAGTTTTAATTGATACAAATATTGAAAATTGGGAAGCTTTTGCAAAGATATTAATTCAGGAATTACAACACAGAAATGTTACCGTTTTGGGAGATGAAAGTATTTCAAAAATGGCAAACGTTCCTCAGATTGAATCCGATTTAATTTGGCACGAAGAGTTTTTAGATTATAAAATTGTTATTGGAACAACCAATTCGGATCAAGAAGCAATTGACAAAATAAATAAATATTGTGGCGGACATTCGGCTTCGATAATCACAAAAAACGATACAATTGCCCAGGAATTCATGGAAAATGTAGATACAGCAGCCGTATATCAAAATGCCTCCACCCGATTCACTGATGGAGGACAATTTGGTTTAGGTGGCGAATTGGCGATAAGCACGGACAAATTACACCAACGTGGACCCATTGGTTTGCAACATTTAGTTACTAATAAGTGGTATATTTACGGGAATGGACAAATTAGATAATAGTCGTAAAGTCGAAAGCATAAAACATTCAAATAAATAAGCGAAAATTACATTGGAATAATTTTTTAAAAATGAATAATCCTAAGAAAAAAAGAATTTTATTAAAGTTAGGAAGCAACACGTTAACCAAAGAAACCAATCACATTTCGAGAGGAAAGATTGAAGACATTGGGATGCAAATAGCCGCTTTACAAGACGATTACGAGTTTATCATTGTGAGTTCGGGTGCGATTGCTGCAGCCAAACAATTTGTAAAACTGGAAAATCAAGACAAAGATGTTTTTGTAAAACAAGCATTGGCTTCGATTGGTCAGCCTCATCTGATGCGCATTTATCATGAAAATTTCAGTGATTTAGGATTGCTGATTTCACAATGTTTACTTTCTTATTCTGATTTTGAGAAAGAACAGTCCAAAGTGAATATCGTGAACACCATCAATGTTTTGGTCAAAAATAATTACATTCCTATTATCAATGAAAATGATACCGTGGCTACGGATGAGATTCGGTTTGGTGATAACGATAAATTAGCCGCTTTAACGGCCGTTTTATTAAATGTTGACATTCTTATCATTGCTACCAATACAAACGGGATTTACACCAAAGCATCCATCAATGATGCCATTCCTGAAACAATTTCTCTAGTAACCGATTTAAAAGTATTAGAAAAAGAGATTGGGGATTCGAAATCCTCGCACGGAACTGGCGGAATGCAATCTAAAATAGAAGCATCGGCAATTGCCAAAGCAGCCAATATAGAAACTTGGATTGTCAACGGATTGGAAGATAATTTTATTTTGAAAGCTTTAAAAAACGAAATACCTTTTACGAAAATAATTTAATTCGAATATTGGATTTTTAGATTGTTAGATTTTGGACAATTCATAATTCATAATTCATAATTCATAACTACAATGAACTACATCTCCATACAAAACATAGATTCGCTCGATAAATGGGTGAAACAAGCTTTAAAAATCAAGGAAAAACCACTTAAAAACAAAAAACTGGGTAAAAACAAAACCTTAGGAATGCTGTTTTTTAATTCGAGTTTAAGAACGCGTTTGAGTACGCAAAAAGCAGCTTTGAACTTAGGAATGAACGTCATGGTAATGAATTTTACCAGTGAAGGTTGGACATTAGAATTTGAAGATAGAGCTATCATGAACTCAGGTGCTTCGGAACATATAAAAGAAGCGGCAGCAGTAGTTTCTCAATATTGCGATATAATTGCTATCAGAGCTTTTGCCGGATTGGTAGATAAAGAAAAAGACAATGCCGAAACCGTTCTTATGGGTTTCTTAAAATATGCGACTGTGCCAATTGTTAATATGGAAAGTGCGACAGGACATCCATTACAATCGCTAGCCGATGCAATAACTATGGCCGAACACAAAACAGAACACCGTCCAAAAGTAGTTTTGACTTGGGCACCACATCCTAAAGCTTTACCTCAAGCGGTACCCAATTCCTTTGTGCAAATGATGCAGTTACAAGATGCAGACTTTGTCATTACGCATCCGAAAGGGTACGAATTGAATCCTGAAATCACGAAAGATTCCAAGATTGAATACGACCAAGACAAAGCTTTCGAAAACGCCGATTTTATTTATGCCAAAAACTGGAGCAATTATAACGAGTATGGTCAGATTACAAATTCCGACCCAAATTGGACTGTAACTGCCGACAAAATGAAACTGACAAATAATGCTAAATTCATGCACTGTTTGCCGGTAAGACGCAATGTAATTGTTACTGATGAAGTGATTGACAGCGAAAATTCAATTGTTATTGAACAAGCCAACAATAGAACCTATGCCGCACAATTAGTGTTGCAAAAAATATTGAAAAATGGAAAATAAAAAGCCGGTAACGATAATAAAAATTGGAGGAAACATTATTGATAATCCAACGGAATTAAAACAATTTTTATCTGATTTTTCTAAGATTGAAGGAAATAAAGTACTCGTTCACGGTGGTGGAAAATCAGCTACCAAAATGGCAGAAAGCATTGGTTTAATACCTCAAATGATTGATGGAAGACGCATTACTGATGCCGCTATGCTTGATGTAGTTGTGATGATTTATGCAGGTCAAATCAACAAAAATATCGTTGCTAAACTACAAGCTAACACTACCAATGCGATGGGGTTTTCTGGTGCTGATGGCAATTTAATTCAATCCGATAAAAGAAATCACCCAACAATCAATTATGGTTTTGTGGGCGATGTCAAAAAAGTAAATACACAATTATTAGAAACGTTGCTTTCAACTGGTATTGTTCCTGTATTTTGTGCGATTACACACGATGGAAAAGGACAGTTATTAAATACGAATGCAGATACAATTGCCAGTGAGTTAGCGATTGCTTTATCGGAAGTTTTTGATGTAACTTTAAATTATTGCTTCGAAAAATCTGGCGTTTTATATGATGCCGAAGACGATTCTTCCGTAATAGAGAACATCAATCAAGAATTATATTCCAAATTAAAAGCCGAAAAAGCGATACATTCCGGTATGATTCCTAAATTAGACAACTGTTTCAATAGTTTGTCCAAGGGAGTTCAAAAAATAAAAATTGGTCATCATCGAATGTTGCAAGACAAGACGGCATTGTACACTACAATTACACTATGAAGAGTATAGAAATCCTCACACAAGAAGCCATTGAGCTATTAAAAGCACTGATTGAAACGCCTTCCTTTTCAAGTGAAGAAGACAAAACAGCACTTTTAATTGAAAATTGGTTCAATCAAAATAATATCTCTTTCGAAAGAGAAAACAATAATGTTTGGGCTTTCAATAAACATTTTGATACCACCAAACCTACACTTTTACTAAATTCACACCACGATACCGTAAAACCAAACCAAGGCTATACCAACGATCCTTTTGAAGCCATCGTAAAAGCCGGTAAATTATTTGGACTTGGAAGCAATGATGCCGGAGGTTGTTTGGTTTCGCTTTTAGCCACTTTTGTTCATTTTTATTCGAATGAAAATCTGCCTTACAATATTGTGATAGTCGCTTCAGCCGAAGAAGAAAGCAGCGGAAAAAATGGATTAAACAGCGTATTGAAACATTTATCGGAATTGGAATGTGCCATTGTTGGAGAACCTACTTTGATGCAATTGGCCGTAGCCGAGAAGGGGTTATTGGTACTCGATGTCATCGTAAAAGGCACCGCTAGTCATGCAGCACACAACAATCCCGACAATCCTATTTACAATGCGATACCCGTTATCGAATGGTTTAACAGTTATCAATTCGAAAAAATATCGGAGGTTTTAGGCCCTGTAAAAATGACCGTAACGCAAGTAACAGCCGGAAAACAACACAACGTAGTTCCTGCGGAATGTCATTTGGTTATCGATATCAGAGTGAATGATTGCTACAATAATCAGGAAATTTTAGATACCGTAAGAAAACATTTAACTGCTGAAATTAATCCGCGTTCGATGCATTTGAATGCGTCATCTATTCCAGTTGCACACGGATTAGTACAAGCCGGAATCGCACTGGGAAGAACCACTTACGGGTCGCCTACCCTCTCGGATCAATCGGTTTTGAGTTGTCAATCCTTGAAATTAGGACCTGGTGAAACCCTACGCTCACATTCGGCAGACGAATTTATATTTATAAACGAAATAGAAGAAGGAATTCAATTGTATATCAAAATACTAACTGATTTTTTCAAACAATAAAAAACAACCCTATCAGGGTTCAAAACCCTGATAGGGTAAAAATAAATATCTTATGAAACTTTGGGAAAAAGGAATACCAACCGATGAACAAATCGAACATTTTACCGTTGGAAACGACAGAGAACTGGATTTAGTTCTGGCCAAATATGATGCCTTAGGTTCTATCGCACATGCAAAAATGTTGGGTCAAATTGGGCTTTTAACAGACTCCGAAACCGTCTCTTTAGTTTTGGCTTTGGAAGAAATAATAAAAGACGTGGAGAATGGAAAATTCGAAATCGAAGACAGCTTTGAAGACGTACATTCCAAAATCGAATATTTACTGACCGTAAAACTGGGAGACGCCGGAAAAAAAATTCATACCGCCCGTTCTCGTAACGACCAAGTTTTGGTAGATGTTAATTTATATCTTAAAGATGTAGTTAAAGAACTAAAAGAGCAAGTAAAAAGCCTTTTTGATTTGCTAATGGAATCAGCAGAAAAGCACCAGAATGTATTGTTACCAGGATACACGCACCTTCAAATTGCTATGCCGTCTTCTTTCGGAATGTGGTTTTCTGCTTACGCCGAAACTTTGATTGATGATATAACGATGTTGAATGCTGCTTTGAAAATTGTGGACCAAAACCCATTAGGATCAGCCGCAGGTTACGGAAGTTCATTTCCTATCAACAGAACATTCACCACACAGGAATTAGGTTTTGAAACATTAAAATTCAATTCGGTTGCCGCTCAAATGAGCCGTGGAAAATCAGAGAAAATGGTCGCTTTTGCTATGAGTAGCGTAGCTGCTACCCTATCGAAATTCGCGATGGATGTTTGTTTGTATATGAGTCAGAATTTTGCTTTCATCACTTTGCCTTCGCATCTTACAACAGGTTCGAGCATCATGCCGCACAAGAAAAACCCAGATGTATTTGAATTGATCCGTGGAAAATGCAACAAAATTCAAGCCTTACCTTACGAAATTACGTTAATCACTAATAACCTTCCAAGTGGTTATCACAGGGATTTACAATTGTTGAAAGAAGGATTGTTTCCAGCAATTCAAAACCTAAAAGCCTGTTTGGATATCGCAATTTTTGCAATTAAAGACATTAAAGTAAAAGACAATATACTTGCTGATCCAAAATACAATTATTTGTTTACCGTTGATACTTTAAATGAAATGGTGGTTGCGGGAATGCCTTTTAGAGATGCTTATAAAGCCGTTGCAGAGCAATTAGAAAATGGTACTTTTAAATCTCCAAAAGAAACCAAACATACGCACGAAGGAAGCATCAACAATCTATGTTTGGATGCCATAAAAAATAAAATGAACGATTCTTATTAATTCAAAACCACAATAATTGTTACAAAAAAAATCCATTCGCTTCAACGAATGGATTTTTTTATATTTCAAATTTAAATCTGTTGGTTTTTAAACTCTTTTATCTAATTCTTCTGTATCTATATCGCTGTGTGAAACATTATAAATGGCTTTTCCTTCTTTAACTAATATTAATTGTGGGGATTGATGAGTCACTCCAAAACGACTTGCAATTTCATTAGAAATAGCTCTATATTCTATTAAATCTAAAAAATAAGGTGTAACTTTATCTGAGCTATTAAACTCATTTTCAAACTGTTTCAGCGCCATCCTACTTACACTGCATCGGGTACTGTGTTTAAAAATCGCCACAGGCTTTTCATTCGACATAGCTATAATTTCGTTAAGTTGCCCTAAATCGGTTAGTTCATTCCAAGTGATTTTTTTTTCATTTAAATCTTTGTCATCTGAACTGTTAAAAACATTTTTAAAAAAACTCATAATTGTCCTGTTTTAAGACATTTTGACTTTGATACATGATAAAAATCATGAAATTTCTGTCAATTTGTCGCTAATATTGTATTGGAATATATATTGAATATTGATTCGCAAAGTTAGGTAAATAACATAAACAATATAAAGTCATGAACATAAATAAATTCACCATCAAATCACAGGAGGCCATTCAGCTTTCACAGCAATTGGTTCAAACTTTAGGCCAGCAGCAAATTGAAAACGAACATATTTTCAAGGCAATTTTTGAAGTCGATGAAAATGTAGCTCCTTTTATTTTGAAAAAATTAAATGTAAATGTTCCGCTATTTCTTCAAATATTAGACAGCACGATTCAGAGTTTCCCGAAAGTTTCCGGTGGCGAAATAATGCTTTCCAGAACCGCTAACACAACTTTGAACGAAGCAGAAATTATTGCACAAAAAATGAACGATGAATTCGTTTCCGTGGAGCATCTGATTTTGGCGATTTTTGATTCAAAAACTAAGGCTGCCCAAATCCTAAAAGACCAAGGCGTAACCGGAAAAGGATTGAAAGCCGCAATAGAAGAATTGCGAAAAGGAGAAAGAGTAACATCTGCCTCTGCCGAAGAAACCTATAATTCATTAAATAAATATGCCAAAAATCTTAACGAACTTGCCAGGTCTGGAAAACTGGATCCGGTTATTGGTCGTGACGAGGAAATTCGTAGGGTATTGCAGATTTTAACCCGAAGAACTAAAAACAACCCAATGCTCGTGGGAGAACCTGGAGTGGGGAAAACTGCTATCGCTGAAGGTTTAGCACATAGAATCGTAGATGGAGACGTTCCTGAAAACCTAAAAGATAAAATTGTTTATTCTCTTGATATGGGAGCATTAATTGCCGGTGCCAAATACAAAGGAGAATTTGAAGAGCGCTTGAAATCCGTGGTGAAAGAAGTTACTTCTGCCGAAGGTGATATTGTTTTATTCATTGATGAAATCCATACTTTAGTGGGTGCCGGAGGTGGCGAAGGCGCTATGGATGCGGCTAACATTCTGAAACCTGCCTTAGCTCGTGGAGAACTTCGTGCTATTGGTGCGACAACATTAGACGAATATCAAAAATACTTTGAGAAAGACAAAGCACTTGAAAGACGTTTCCAAAAAATAATGATCGAAGAACCGAATACGGAAAGCGCCATTTCGATTTTACGTGGTATCAAGGAAAAATACGAAACACACCATAAAGTTCAGATAAAAGATGATGCTATTATTGCAGCTGTCGAATTATCACAACGCTATATTACCAATCGTTTTCTTCCAGATAAAGCCATTGATTTAATGGATGAGGCAGCTTCAAAAATACGCATGGAAATCAATTCAAAACCAGAAGAACTCGATGTCTTGGATCGAAAAGTAATGCAATTGGAAATCGAAATTGAAGCCATTAAAAGAGAAAAGGACGAAAGCAAACTCAAAGTTTTAGGAATGGATTTGGCTAATCTCAAAGAAGAAAGAAACGAAATCTACGCCAAATGGAAATCAGAGAAAGATGTAGTTGATAACATTCAAGCAGTAAAAACAGAAATTGAAGATTTCAAACACGAAGCCGAGCGTGCCGAACGTGATGGTGATTACGGCAAAGTAGCTGAAATTCGTTACGGTAAAATCAAAGAAGCCCAGGAACGATTGGATGCATTTCAAAAACAATTGGCCCAAGATCAGACTGGAGGAACTTCCCTTATAAAAGAAGAAGTTACCCGTGAAGACATTGCCGAAGTCGTGGCCAAATGGACCGGAATCCCAGTAATGAAAATGCTTCAGGGCGAACGAGAAAAACTACTGAAACTGGAAGATGAATTGCATCAAAGAGTCGTAGGACAGGAAGAAGCCATTCAGGCCGTGAGTGATGCGGTTAGAAGAAGCCGTGCCGGACTTCAGGATATGAAAAAACCAGTGGGAACATTCCTTTTCCTCGGAACTACGGGAGTCGGCAAAACCGAATTGGCAAAAGCCTTAGCAGAATATTTATTTGACGATGAAAATGCAATGACTCGTATTGATATGAGCGAATACCAGGAGCGACACAGCGTAAGCCGCTTAGTGGGTGCGCCTCCTGGATATGTGGGTTATGAAGAAGGCGGACAATTGACAGAAGCCGTTCGTAGAAAACCGTATTCCGTAATTTTATTGGATGAAATTGAAAAAGCGCATCCTGATACGTTTAATATCTTGCTTCAAGTTTTGGATGAAGGACGTTTGACAGATAACAAAGGCCGTTTAGCCGATTTTAAAAACACGATTATCATCATGACTTCTAATATGGGAAGCCAGATTATTCAAGAGAAATTTGACAACTTAAATGGAAGCGTAGAAGCCGCAACCGAAGCTGCAAAAGTGGAAGTTCTTGGACTATTGAAACAAACGGTGCGTCCGGAATTCATAAATCGTATTGATGAGATTGTAATGTTTACGCCGTTAACCAATGAAAACATTACAAAAATCGTTGGTTTACAACTGAAAAGCGTGACAAAAATGCTAGCGCTCCAAGGCATCACTATGGACGCCACTCCAGAAGCTGTCGCCTATTTAGCTGAGAAAGGATATGATCCGCAATTTGGAGCCAGACCGGTAAAACGTGTCATTCAAAGAGATGTACTCAATGAATTGTCCAAAGAAATTCTATCTGGAAAAATAACTACAGACAGCATTGTTCTAATCGATGCATTTGATGGAAAATTAGTTTTTAGAAATCAAAGCGAATTAGTTTCTTAAGAATCGAGAATATTTAAACTTATGAAAACACTGGTCGAAAGGCTGGTGTTTTTTTATGCCATCTCATTTTTTTAGGAACAAACCGGCTGATTTAATTGCTATTCATAATTAGTATCCCAAAAAAAAGTAAAAATGCGTTCCAACTTTAATTTGCGGCCGCAATTTCACAAGTTGGAAAATGCAGAATGGGAAAATTACACGAATTGGCTATAAAACAAAGTTGGTTTGCTTTTTTATGCAAGCTAAGTGCCTCCTCTACTTTTTCTTTATTACTAATACGAACTTTAGGATTGAGTTTAATTTCAATAAAACGTCCGCTACCGTCGGCCAAGACCTCCAGAGTTGCCTCTGCTTCGTCTGTATAAGACACCACATCGATGCCATTTTGTTTACAAACATATAAGTAAGACATCATGTGACAGGAAACCACACTGCTCAATAACAGGTCTTCAGGATTGTACAAAGCAGGATCTCCTTTGAAAGCTTTAGCAGCCGAAACATGTAGAGCAGCCTTACCGTCAATAGTTATGGTATGACTTTTAGTATATGTCGTCGCTTCCTTTTTGGAAAAAAGCCAATCTAATTTGGCTTTAAATACATGTTTGAATCCCATAATTATTTTTATTTCAAAAGTAAATAAAAACAGCACCAATAATGTAGAAAGATTTTGTGTGAATATTAACTAAAAATTCACCCATTAAATAAATAGAGTAAATAAAAAAAGTTTTAGCTTCGCAGGAATTAACAAAACACGCAGCTTAAATTTTGGTAAAGCAATACCAAAATCAACGCAGTTTAAAAAACAATCAAAATGGCATCAGGTTTTTTCGCACTATTAGATGATATCGCAGCAATCATGGATGATGTTGCAGTAATGAGTAAAATTGCAGCCAAAAAAACGGCAGGTATTTTAGGCGATGATTTAGCCGTAAATGCCGAAAAAGCTTCCGGATTTATTTCGTCAAGAGAACTTCCTGTATTGTGGGCAATTGCAAAAGGTTCTTTCCTTAATAAAGTAATCATTTTACCCATCGCCTTTCTGTTGAGTGCTTTTTTACCGATTGCTGTTATAATAATCTTAGTGCTAGGCGGACTTTATTTAGCCTACGAAGGTGCCGAAAAAATATACGAATACTTCTTTCCGCACGAGCATGCAAAGCACGAAATTTTAATGGAACCGATGACCGAAGAACAAATATTAGCTTTTGAAAAGGGAAAAATAAAATCAGCCATCGTAACCGATTTTATTTTATCAGTAGAGATTGTAATTATTGCACTGGGCACCGTAATTGGGAAACCCATTTTATCACAAATTCTTGTTGTTTCCATCATTGCAATAATAGCAACGGTAGGCGTTTACGGGATTGTAGCCCTAATTGTAAGAATGGATGAAGCAGGTTTAAAACTTATTCAACTGAGTTCCAAAGAAAAAAGTTTTACAAAAACGATCGGTACTATTCTGGTACAAGCACTGCCAAAAGTCATCAAAAGTCTATCCGCTATAGGCACTATCGCCTTAATCTTAGTAGCAGGTGGTATATTTGTGCATAACATTGATTTTTTACATGATGTATTACCGCAGTTACCTTCCATTGTAACCGAATTTATAATCGGACTTATAATCGGTGGAATTGTTTTGGGAATTGTAACCCTGTTCAAAAAGATCATTGGCAAAAAGTAAGCAGCAATTCAATACACTTTAGTCGTATACATAATTTAAAAACAAGGAGAACATCAGTCGAAAGGCTGGTGTTTTTTTATGCCTTTTTTTAGGAGCAGAACTATTCTAATTTTTCAACACGAGTTGTCCCGCTGTCCGCTATATCTTTTTATAAACGCAACCCTATCGGGCTACATTTATAAAAAGGATACTTGCTCCCATCGGGGCTATTTTAGACTTTTTATTTTCCTAAAATCAAAAGAAAAAGACAAAAATAACAAATCCTACTTTTAGTGAAATAAATTGTCACACACTTTTCAAAAATAGCCAAAGAATAAAAAGTTCTTCGATGATTTGTAATAAAAATATTATTTCTATATTGGTTTGTAATTAAAATCATCTAAAAAAGGGTAGATAGAAGCACTTTTTTGCCACAATGTAATACATTTTAAAAAGACGTGAACGAAATCAAAAAAATATTACCGAAATACTCCAATGCTGAAATTGAAAAATTTGACAATGAAGATAAATTTATGGATGCCTATGTTATACTTCTAAAACAGTCTATTGAATTAATTTATAGAATTGTTGGATTAGAATACGGTGACATTGATGGTGTACCAAAAAATATCCATAGACTATTTAAAACCAACAAAATAAACCAACAAAACAAACCAACAAAATATAAAAAAATAATGCTTCTCCTTGCCTATTTTACTGTTTGCAATATAACTTATTCTCAAGCTGAAAAAGTTGATGTTGCGATAAAAGACCTGATGCAAAAAAATAGAATTGTTGGTTTGCAATTAGCCATAATTAAAGATAATGTGATTGTTAAAACAAGTCATTACGGATTAGTATCTGTTGAAGATTCAATTGCGGTTGATAGCCAAACTATTTTTAGCATTAATTCTATTACTAAAGTATTTACAGGAGTTGCGATTATGCAATTAGTCGAAAATGGCAAATTAAATCTTGACGAACCTATTTCAAAATATTTGGATAAGCTGCCTAAAACTTGGCAAAATATTACCGTAAAACAAATAGTAACTCATCAATCGGGACTTCCTGAAATTTGGGATTCACAAGGAAATATGTTCTCCGAAAATAGTGAAACTTTATTCCAAAAAATAAAAGAATTGCCTCTTATTTTTAAACCTGGAAAAGAATTCAGAGACAGTCAAGCGAATTACCTGCTCCTTGGAATGCTTATTGAAAAAATAAGTGGACAGTCATTTGAAAAATTCATTACAGAAAACCAGTATAGAAAAGCGGGAATGAAGAATTCCATCAAAGCTGGGATTGGAGATTTTTACAACATAATTAAGCACTCTGCAAAGCCCTATTCTTATTTTAGAAATAATGTTCTAACCAATGTGTATCAACCGATACCTTCAAATTTGTATCCAGCCGGCGGAATCTATTCAACGGCAACTGAAATGGCAAAATGGGTAATCGCATTACAAAGTAATCAATTAATTAATGCCGAAAATCTTAATACGCTTTGGACTCCAATACGATTAGGTAATGGAGAAATATATCAAAAAAACGGTTTTCTGAATCAAAGTTCGATTGGTTTTTATTCTTCTTCAAGAGTTAAAAAACCAGTAATTGCTTCGTTAGGTGGTAATAGAAATGCCCTGTACATTTATCCAAAAGATAATGTTTCAATAGTGATTTTGACAAATTTAGTGGGTTCTCGTCCCGAAAATTTCATTGAAGAAATAGCAAACTTATACCTAACAGAGGAATAATAACCTGTAAAAAAAAATGACTTTTCCTTCACAGGCAATTAGGACACTAAAACAACTTATAGATTCTGTGAATTGGAATCATCACACCTTGCTTTAGCATCACATTTTTGTCTGTAACACCCCAAACTGTAGTGTCTACCATTTTTTTGGATTCGGTATCTTCAAATAAAATTTTAATTTTTGAATGCTCTAAATTACCCAATGATAAAGCCCTATTGATTTCACTTATTCTAGTTTTTATTTCGTCAACATCGTCAAGAACATCTGTTTGTGGGAATTTAAGAAGAGCGATGTCTTCTTTATCGATTATTTTGAATTCTTCTGTCATAGTTGTAAAAATTAAATTAATTGTAAATTACATTATAACAACAAAGCAAAAACTTAACCAGTTTTATCAACTATAAAATAAGATACAAAAATAAAACCTCCTAATTTTTTTAATGCCAATTTTATATTAATTTTTTCTCTAGCTTAATTCGTGAAAATTCAATACAATAAACCTACAGACAATTTAAAACCTAAAAAACGCGTTGCCCCTATTTTCTACTCTTTATAAAATTCACTATTTTTGCAGTCTAAAATTTTAGTCATGCCAAATAAGAAATATAAAATAGCGGTCATTCAACTGAATCTTAATGATATTGCCGAAAACAACCTGAAAAAATGTATCAGTTGGGTTCGTGATGCCGCCAACCTTGGTGCCGAAGTTATTTCATTACCGGAATTACACAGCAGTCATTATTTTTGTCAAAGTGAAGATGTAGATAATTTTGCTTTGGCAGAACCATTGTACAGCACTTCGTTTATTGCTTTTAGCGCTTTGGCAAAAGAGTTAGGCGTGGTAATTATTGTTCCTTTCTTCGAAAAAAGAATGGCAGGAATTTACCATAACAGCGCTTATATAATTGACACGGATGGTTCAGAAGCTGGATTGTATCGTAAAATGCACATTCCGGACGATCCTCATTTTTATGAAAAATTCTATTTCACCCCTGGTGATTTGGGTTTCAAAACGATTCCGACTCAAAAAGGAAAAATTGGGACACTAATTTGTTGGGATCAATGGTATCCTGAAGCAGCTCGTTTGACGGCTTTACAAGGTGCTGAAGTGTTGTTTTACCCAACAGCAATTGGCTGGCATCCAGCAGAAAAAGACGAATATGGTGTAAACCAACATGGCGCTTGGATGAGTGTTATGAAGGGACATGCGGTTGCAAATGGCGTATATGTTGCTGCAGCAAATAGAATCGGTTTAGAACAATACTTGCCTGATACGGCAGGAATCCAGTTTTGGGGATCTTCGTTTATCGCGGGACCACAAGGCGAAATTTTGGCGCAAGCCTCACACGACAAAGAAGAAATTCTGATTGCCGAAGTAGATTTAGATTTACAGGAAAATGTACGTCAAAATTGGCCGTTTTTCAGAGACAGAAGAATTGACGCTTTTGGTGATATTACAAAAAGAGCAATCGACTAATTATGAGTACGACCAACAATAGAAGATTTCCTGCTGAGTGGGAAAAACAACAAGGTATTTTACTTTGTTTTCCACATAACGGTAAGGATTGGCCAGGAAAATACGAGGCCGTTCAATGGGCTTTTGTAGAATTCATCAAAAAAGTAGCCACTTTCGAGCCCGTATTTTTAGTGGTTGCCAATGAAACCCAAAAAGAGAAAGTCAATGCCATGCTGGAAACAGCTGATGTTGAACTAGCAAATATTTCTTATATCATTCATAAAACCAATAGAAGTTGGATGCGTGATTCGGGTCCAATTATCGTTAAAAACGGTGCCGAAAGAGAAGCTTTGAACTTTAATTTTAATGGTTGGGCGAAATATAAAAACATTCAATTAGATAAATTTGTTCCTGCGAAAGTGGGCGAATTTCTAAATATTCCCGTTACTCAAGTACTATACAAAGGAAAACCGGTAATTGTAGAAGGTGGAGCCATTGACAGCAACGGAAGAGGAACTTTACTGACTTCGGAAGAATGTTTGATGCATCCTGATATTCAGGTTCGAAATCCAAATTTCACCAAAGCAGATTACGAAGCGGTTTTCAAGGAATATCTTGGAATTACGAATGTGATTTGGTTAGGCGACGGAATCGAAGGTGATGATACCCATGGACATATCGATGATTTATGCCGATTTGTAAACGAAGATACTATTGTGACTATTGTAGAAACAGATCCAACGGATAATAACTACAAACCATTACAAGACAATTTAAAACGCTTGCAAAATGCCAAACTGGAAAACGGAAAATCTCCTGTAATTGTTGCTTTGCCAATGCCAAAACGGTTGGAATTTGACGGTTTAAGATTGCCTGCCAGTTATGCCAATTTTTTGATTTTGAACAATTGTGTTTTGGTTCCTACTTTTAGCGACAGTAATGACAGAAAAGCTTTAAACATCCTTTCAGAATGTTTTCCCGATAGAGAAATCATCGGCATTAGCGCTACTGATTTCATATGGGGCTTTGGAACATTACATTGTTTGAGTCAACAAATTCCAGAATAAAAATAAAGCATTTAGATTAAATATAAAGCATAAAAAAACGCCAACTTCACAGTTGGCGTTTTTTTAATAGAGTATTCAAAAATTATTTATCTCTTGTGAATAAGAAACTTTGACCGGGTACTTCTAAATTAAACTCAGTTTTATTTTCATTAAACTGAATGGTAAACCCACCCTGATTAGCCGAGAATTTATCCTTTCCAGCAGGCGTAAAAGTTAAATTTGATTGACCTTCAGATTTCCCTGTTAAAGCACCTTTCTCTTCAGAAAAAATAATTTTTACTGGAATTTGTTTACTTGAAAATGTACCTAAGTAAGCATCCAAGATTACATCTTTCTCTAATTCTCCTTTTCCGGCAGTCCAAGTATCATTATCTGAATTTATATCCGGGAATACGTGATTTGGATCCAATGTTACAGATTCGATTTCTTCATTTATAGTAGTTTTGAATGACCAGCTTTTATTGCGTTCCCAAATTTCTACAGGAAGAGTCACTCTAGTAACTTTACCAGATTTAGACTTAATGTCTAAAATAGAAGGAAAAGGCATTTTTTCTAAATTCTCAATAGTAATAACAGCTCCTTTAGTTGGATCATTTTTCACATATTTCACTTTAGAAACTGCTTGATCAAAACGCCAGTTATTAATAATCCAGCCTCTCCAAAACCAGTTTAAATCTTCTCCGGCTACATTTTCCATCGTACGGAAAAAGTCATCTGGTGTTGGATGTTTGAAAGCCCAACGCTCAGTATACGTTCTAAAAGCATAATCAAAACGTTCTTTTCCTAAAATTTGCTCACGCAACATTGTAAGACCTGAGGCTGGTTTGTAATATGCTAAGATACCTAAGTTAGCTTCTTTTAATCCATCTGGAGCAGAAAAAACAGGCTCCAAATCAGGATTTGTCAATCTGTTTGAAGAACGATGCAAATCTGAAGCTGGTTGTTTGTATTCTCCATTATTAAAATCAACTGAACTCAATGAGTTAATAAATGTATTGAATCCTTCGTCCATCCAAGCAAATAATCTTTCGTTTGAACCTACAATCATAGGAAACCAACCGTGACCAAATTCGTGATCTGTTACGCCCCATAAATCGCCTTTTTTAGATTCCCATCCACAAAAAACAATACCAGGATATTCCATTCCGCCTTCGTTACCTGCAACATTTGTAGCTGCTGGATAAGGGAATTCAAACCAACGTTTTGAATAATTTTCAACTGATGTTTTAGTATATTCTGTCGCACGACCATACCCATCCTGACCTTCACTTTCTACTGGATAAGCAGAGATGGCAATAGATTTTTTTCCGCTTGGTAAATTAATTTTGGCAGCATCAATAATAAAAGCAGCAGAAGATGCAAAAGCAACGTCTCTGGAATTTTTAATTTTAAACTTCCAAGTTAATGTAGCTTTTCCGGCTGGTCTAGAGCTTGCATTGGTAACTTCCGCAGCAGTACGAATCATAACCGTTTTGTCACTTGCAGCAGCTTGAGCCCAACGTTTTTGCTGTTCAGCAGTATAAACTTCTGAAGGGTTTTGTAAATCACCTGAACAAACTACAATATGATTTGCAGGTGCTGTAATCGAAACATCAAAATCTCCATATTCTAAATAAAACTCCCCTGCACCTAAATAAGGTAACGTGTTCCATCCTTTTACATCGTCATACACACACATTCTTGGATACCATTGCGCAATAGTAAAAATTTTACCGTTTTTAGTATCTAAAACGCCTGTTCTGTCTGAACCGTATTTTGGAGAAATATAAGAAAAGTCAATTTTTACTTTAATTGAAGTACCATTACCATTTAATTCTTGTGGCAAAATAATTTGCATACGAGTATCAACAATAGTAAATTTCGCTTCCTTTTCAACAGATTTCCCACCTATAGTTGCAATAACTTTGATAGATTTGATTTTATGACCTCCATCAAAATCTTCGCCGTCAGCTCCATTACGACTTCCGCTTACTGGGATAACTGAAATTCCACGAGAATCTTTTTTAAATAAATTTTGGTCAACGTTCATCCAAAGAAAAGCTAATTTGTCAGGGCTGTTATTGGTATAATTTAACGTTTCGGTTCCAATGATTTCACTGGTTTTATCATTTAAATTTGCGGTTAACTGATAATCAGCTCTGTTTTGCCAATACTTTGCTCCGGGCTGGCCACTTGCAGAACGCGTTTCTGTTCCATTTTTAGTATAAAAACCTGGTGCAAATGCATCATGATAGTCGTACTTTGATACGTTTGTTTTCGTGTCCTGAGCCTGTAGCGAGGAAACTCCACAAAATAAAGCTAAACAGAATGTAGCTTTAAAGAAATTGTTTTTCATAATTTGATTGATTTTTTATTTTTTTATTTTTTTGATTACCGATAAGTATAAAAGTGAATCCTTTTGTTACACTCTCTGTTGATATTAATCGAAGATTTATTGCTTCTCGATAACGTGAGAGTTATCTTAGTCAAATTACAATCAAATAAATATTATAATAAAAAAATAAAAAATAACTCATATTATAACAAGAAAAGAGAATTATTGAAAAGCCAATTGCTATTTAATTTAAATAGATTTTACCTGATTTATATTTTTAAACAAATTTTAAAATATATTTACATTTTAAAATTTAAACATAAACGGCTTTGAAAACAGTAATTAAAAATGCCTTTTTAACCGCTACAATAAATAGCTTTGGTGCGGAATTATGTTCGCTGAAAAACAAGGATAATAAAGAATACATCTGGGAAGGAAATCCTGAATTTTGGGGCAAGCACTCTCCTATTTTGTTTCCAATTGTTGGCACGTTAAACAGTAATTCTTATCAATATAACGAAAAAGTATATAATTTATCACGACATGGTTTTGCACGTGATATGGATTTTAAATTAGTCGATCAAAAAGAAAATTCTGTTACTTTCTCGATACATTCATCTGAAGAAACAGTAAAAGTTTATCCGTTTGAATTTGAATTGCAAATCATTTATACTTTAGATAATTATAATTTAAGCATTGAATATAAAGTTATAAACAAGGGCAATTCGAAGATGCCTTTTTCTATTGGGGCTCATCCCGCTTTTGCTTTACCAGGAAATTTTGAAGATCATTCCATTCAATTTGACAAAGAGGAATCTTTAGAGTATTATCTTTTAGAAAATGATTTAATTTCAAATCAAACAAAAAAACTAGAAACACAAGAAGGACAAATTCCGTTGACATATGAATTATTTAAAAATGACGCTTTAATATTTAAAACATTAAACTCAAAGTCACTAACTATTTTAGAAGATAGAAATCCGGTTTTAAGAGTAAACTTCAAAGATTTCCCAAGTTTAGGAATTTGGACCAAAATGAATGCTCCATTTCTTTGCATAGAGCCCTGGTTTGGTTATTCAGATACAAATGAGAATTCAGGAAATCTTTTTGAGAAGGAAGGGATTCAAGTCCTTGAAGAAAAAGCAACTTTCAGATCAGAATTTAGTGTTGAAGTTCTATAAATTATTAAAATAAATTAACAAGATATGTTGACTATAAATTTCACTCCATTTCCCATTTTAGAAACCGAACGATTACTGTTGAGAAGAGTCAACGAGAATGATGTAGACGAAGTTTTCGCTTTGCGTTCTAATCGAGAAACCATGAAATATATTCCAAGACCATTAGTAAAAACGGTTGAAGATGCTTTGGAACACATAGCAATGATTGATACAAAAATTGAAACTAATGAAGGAATCAATTGGGCAATTACATTAAAAGATGATCCGAAGCTAATAGGGATTATAGGTCATTACAGAATTAAACCTGAGCATCACAGAGCGGAAATTGGTTATATGTTGCATCCGGAATACAATGGAAAAGGTATTATTACAGAGGCCGTTCAAGAAGTGGTAAAATATGGTTTTAATGAAATGAAGCTGCATTCTATTGAAGCTGTTATTGACCCTGAAAATCAAGGATCAGAAAAAGTTTTGCAAAAATGCGGTTTTATTAAAGAAGCTCATTTTAAGGAAAATGAATTCTTCGAAGGACGCTTTTTAGATAGTGTTATATATTCTATTTTGAATAAATAGCGCTTTGAATCTTTACTAAATCATTACAGATTATTTATTACAAAAAACCGTATTAATACCTATTTGAAAGAATAATCTTTACATTTGCAACCAAAAAAATGTTACACCATTGAAAAAGCATTATTCAACCTTCATTATGAAAAATTTATTATTAGTTACTATCTTTTTATTTTCTATCCATTCCCAAAGTCAAACCTATGTAAAAGTAAATGCTTTGACTACTTTATTGGGCGTGCCAAATGTAGGTATTGAAACTAGTATTGGAAAAAAATCAACTTTACAATTAGATCTTTTAGCCTCACCTTGGAAATCCGTAGATGGTAAGCCACTTCAATTTTATATTTTTATTCCTGAATATCGTTACCATTTTAAAGAAAAATATAACGGTTTTTATGTAGGAGCACACATAGGAGCAACTGCATTTAATTTCCAAAAATGGAACTATCTAAATACTGACATGTATGAAAAGGGGTTTGGTTACGTTATAGGAGCCACAATTGGATATCAAGCTAAAATAAATGATAAGTTTCTATTAGATTGCTTTTTAGGAGGTGGAAACCAGCAGGGATTTTACCATGGCTATTATTTAAGTACCGGAGAACGCTACGAGACTGCTCAACATTGGAATAAAAGTGGCGAATGGTTACCTTACCGAGGTGGTGTTATGGTTTCCTATCGTATCCAATAAACGGAAACTATTTGGCAAATTTAGACAAAGACTGAACATACAAATCCTCAACTTGTTTTCTTGCCCAATCTGTTTTTCGTAAAAAAGTTAAAGAAGATTTTATACTGGGATTATCTGTAAAACATTTAATTTTGACTAATTCTCCTAATGTATCAAATCCATAATAATCTACTAATTGTTCCAGGATTCTTAGCAGGGTTGTTCCGTGAAGGGGATCTTTTGATTTTAAATTTTCCATTTTGCAAATTTAAGTATTTATATAAAAACAATTGGTGTTTCGTAGATTTGTTTCTACCTTTGTATTCCTATGCTGAAAACAATAAATATCTACAATAAAAGAGCCAAATTCGACTACGAAATAATCGAAACATTTACTGCTGGAATTGTTTTAGCAGGCACTGAAATTAAATCCATTCGATTAGGAAAAGCTAATATTACGGAGAGTTTCTGTGAATTTAGCAATAATGAGCTTTTCGCAATCAATACTTATATTGAAGAATATACTTTTGGTAATCAATTTAACCACAAAGCGAGAAGCGAACGTAAGTTACTTTTGAACAAAAGAGAATTGAAAGGGTTAATTAAAAGTGTTCAAGCAAAAGGACTAACAATTGTTCCTTTGAAATTGTTTACTAATGAAAAAGGAATGGCTAAACTACAAATTGGTCTTTGTAAAGGGAAGAAAACCTATGACAAACGTGAATCCCTAAAAGAACAAGATACTAAAAGAGATCTTGATCGAATCAAAAAAGCATTTTAAATAAAAAATGAAGTTAAAAATAGTTACACTTTTTTATTTATAAAAAAAATGACTAAATTTGTCAAGACAATTTTAAACTCAATCTAAAAATGAAAACACTACTCAAAAATGCAAGAGAACAAAAAGGACTCAAAACCAGAGAAGTGGCTCAACTTTTAGGAATTGATCAAGCCTTAATTAGTAAATTTGAAAGTGGCAACAGAAAACCCACCAGAGAGCAAGTTATAAAACTAGCATCGTTATTGGAAATTGATTTAGAAACAATAATGGTAGCTTGGCTAAAAGAAAAAATTCTTTATGAAATAGGTCAAGACGAATTTGCACTGAAAGCATTACTAGTTGCTGAGGAAGAGATAAGATATCAAAGTAAATCTTCAAAGAAAAAAATATCTACGACGTTACAAAAAATCTTAGATGAAATAGATGCTTTAAAAACGAAATTGGATGGTTTTCGTCAATTCGACAGCTATCGCATCGCTCAGGCATTAGAACTAGAATACACTTTTGAAAGTAACCGTATCGAAGGAAATACGATGACACTTAGAGAAACTGATTTGGTTATCAATGAAGGTTTGACTATTTCAGGAAAAAGTATGCGGGAACATCTTGAAGTGATCAATCATCAGGAAGCGATTGCCTATATCAAAGATTTGATGAAAAAGAACACTTCCATAAATGAACGAGAAGTCTTGTCAATTCACAATCTAATTTTAAGAGGTATCCTACCGGAAGATGCCGGTCGCTATAGAAAAGTGCAAGTGATGATTCAAGGAAGCAGTCATATGCCACCGCAACCGCTACTGATTGCCAAAAAAATGGAAGATTTTTTCATTTGGTACGAATCCAATAAAAACAACCTGCATCCGATCGTTTTAGCTGCCGAAATACACGAGCGTTTGGTCACTATTCATCCATTTATTGATGGAAACGGCAGAACTTCACGTTTAGTCATGAACTTAATTTTATTGCAACATGGCTACATTATAGCCAATATAAAAGGTGATTATGAAAGTAGAATGCAATACTATCAGGCACTAGAAACAGCTCAAACAAAAAATAATAAAGAAGATTTTTTGCTGTTTATCGCTGAAATGGAAAAACAAAGCTTAGAACGTTATTTAAGTATTATTGGTCAATAAAAAACCCGTCTCGTAATTTAAGCGAGACGAGTTTCTGTTTTAATTTTTATCTTCTAATAATGGTACAAATCGAAACTCTCCAAATTCATGTTTCTCAAATTGAGTTTCATTTTTTCTGATTAACAAAGTCATAATTTGCACCTCTTCTCCTAACGGAATAACTAGTCTTCCTCCTACTTTCAGTTGCGCCATCAAAGGCTTCGGAATGAACGGAGCTCCTGCAGTTACGATAATACTATCAAAAGGCGCATAACTTGGTAATCCTTTATAACCGTCACCAAAAGAAAGATGTTTGGGACGAATACTTATTTTTGGAAATAAATTGGATGTTTTTTTAAATAATTCATTTTGTCTTTCCACACTATAAACCTTGGCTCCCATTGTGCACAAAACTGCAGTTTGATAACCTGAACCCGTTCCAATTTCTAATATTTTGTGTTCTTTTTTTACTTCTAATAATTGAGATTGAAAAGCTACGGTGTATGGTTGAGAAATAGTTTGACCAGCACCAATAGGGAATGCCTTGTCCTGATAAGCATAATCCTCAAAACTGGAATCTAAAAATAAGTGTCTTGGGATTTTTTTTATTGCATCCAAAACATTTATATCAGTAATTCCTTTTTGTTCCAAAATGCTTACTAATTGATTTCGAAGTCCTTGATGCTTGGCTTTATCTTTCAAAATTTGATGTTTTATTTTGGTAAAAATAGAAAACAATTTCTAATATTAAATAAGGAATTTTAAATATTAAATTGGTTAAATAATTGTTTGATATCGTTAAAAAAGTAATCAATTTATTGCTATTTTTGTACAAATTAAATCATTATGCTGAAAATTGGAGTGTTAGGTGCTGGTCATCTGGGTAAAATACATTTGCGTTTATTACAACAATCTGAAAAATATGAATTAGTTGGTTTTTATGACCCAAACCAAGAAAATGCCGAAAAGGTTTCTAAAGAATTTGGCTACAAACATTTTAGCACCATAGCTACCCTCATTCATGCTGTTGACGTTATTGATATTGTAACCCCCACTCTTTCTCATTATAAGTGTGCCAAAGTCGCCATCAAATCAGGCAAGCATGTTTTTATAGAAAAACCGATTTCAAATACCGTTGAAGAAGCCGAAGAAATTATTGCTTTAGCAAAAGAATACAATGTTAAAGGACAAGTTGGACATGTAGAGCGTTTCAACCCTGCATTTATTGCAACTAAAAACATGATTGAGAACCCAATGTTTATTGAAACCCACCGATTAGCGGAATTCAATCCTCGTGGTACGGACGTTCCCGTAGTTCTCGATTTGATGATACATGATATCGATGCTATTTTAAGCGTCGTGAAATCTAAAGTAAAAAGCATCAATGCAAGCGGAGTTTCAGTGATAAGTGATACACCTGATATTGCTAACGCCCGAATCGAATTCGAAAATGGATGTGTTGCTAATTTGACAGCCAGCAGAATTTCGATGAAAAACATGCGAAAATCTCGTTTCTTCCAAAAAGATGCTTACATCTCTGTAGATTTCTTGGAAAAGAAATGCGAAGTGGTAAAAATGAAAGATGCTCCAGAAGTTCCTGGTGATTTTGACATCATTTTACAAAACGCTGAAGGAGTAAAAAAACAAATTTACTTTTCAAATCCAGATGTGGAACAAAACAACGCAATTCTTGACGAATTAGAGTCATTTGCTGATGCTATTAGTAATGATACAACTCCTTTTGTAACGCTAGAACAAGCGACTGAAGCATTAAGAGTTGCCTACCAAATTATTGATTGTTTTAAAAAATAAATAAAAATTCATTTAAAGTTTAAGGTTTAAAGTTGCTCAAAGGAATTTTAAACTTTAAACTTTTCAACTTTAAACCAAAAAAAATGAAAAACATAGCCGTAATCGGAGCAGGAACAATGGGTAACGGAATTGCTCACACATTTGCCCAAAGTGGTTTTACCGTTAAATTAATAGATGTTTCCGAAAAATCTTTAGACAAAGGAATGGCTACTATTGCTGCCAATTTAGACAGAATGCTGGCAAAAGGAACCATAACTGAAGAAGATAAAGCAAGAACAATTACCAATATAATCACCTATACTGACATAAAAGATGGTGTTGTAGGCGTAGATTTAGTTATTGAAGCAGCTACCGAAAATGTAGAGTTAAAACTAAATATTTTTAAGCAATTGAACGACGCTTGTTCTCATAATACGATTTTGGCAACTAATACTTCCTCCATTTCGATCACTCAAATCGGAGCAGTTGTGGCACATCCGGAGCGTGTTATAGGAATGCACTTTATGAATCCGGTGCCTATCATGAAATTGGTAGAAATCATCCGTGGTTATACTACTTCTGATGAAGTGACTAAAACTATCATGGATTTATCGGAAAAATTAGGAAAAACGCCTGTTGAAGTAAACGATTACCCTGGATTTGTAGCCAATAGAATTTTGATGCCCATGATCAATGAAGCTATTGAAACTTTATACAACAAAGTTGCTGGAATTTATGAAATTGACACCGTAATGAAACTAGGAATGGGTCACCCAATGGGACCTTTGCAATTAGCTGACTTTATAGGTCTTGATGTATGTTTGGCCATATTAAACGTAATGTACGATGGTTTCAAAAACCCAAAATACGCACCGTGTCCTTTATTGGTAAATATGGTTCGCGCAGGAAAAATGGGTGTGAAATCTGGCGAAGGTTTCTATGATTATTCTGAAAGCAAAAAAGCAGAGAAGATTTCTAAACAATTTATATAGTCTCAATATTAAAAAGTCGAAAGTCTTAAAGTTAATTTCTTTAGACATTCGACTTTAGGACTTATGACATAATTATGGCTATAATAGTTCCTTTTAAAGCAGTACGTCCTACTCGTGATAAAGTCTGCCTTGTCACCTGTCGTTCTTATGAAGAATATGTGAATGCCGAGTTAGCAGCACAATTAGATTTTAATCCATTGTCTTTTTTGCACATTCTAAAACCGGCCTATACCAATCAGGAAACTGTTTCTTTTGAAAAAAGATACAGACAAGTACATCAAAAATATCAGGAATTCAAAAATGAAATTATTTTAGTTAAAGATAATAAGCCTGCTATCTATATTCATAAGATTGTTACCAAAACACATTCTTTCACCGGAATTATTGTGGGAACAAGTGTGGAAGATTACCGCAATAATGTCATAAAAAAACACGAAGATATCCTAGCTTTCAGAGTTCAGTTGCTTAAAGATTATATGAAATATGCAGAGTTCAACACAGAGCCTGTTTTAATGACATATCCTGATAATAAGACAATAGAAAACTGGATTTATAACTGCACGCAAAAATTAGCCGATTTTGAATTCTCCACTACCAAAAAAGAGATTCATTATTTATGGAAAATTGAAGATTCATTAGAGATTAGTTGGTTGCAAAATATATTTGATAAAACAGAAAGTCTATATATTGCTGACGGACATCATCGTACGGAAGCTTTAAAATTATTATCTGAAGAAAATAAAGACCCAGAAAACACTGCAAAAGATTATATTCTAAGTTATTTAATTTCCGAAAATAACGTTAAGATTTATGAATTTAATCGACTGGTAAAAGATTTGAATGGTTTCTCAAAAGAAGATTTCATTAAGGAACTGGCTAAGAATTTTATTATTGAAAATAAACATAAACAACCTTTTCAGCCTTCTGAAAAACATCAGTTCGGAATGTATCTTGACAATGATTTTTATAGCCTAATTTTACGAAAAGAAAATAAAGTTTTCGAAACTGCTTTGGAAAGTTTAGATACACAAATTCTGTACAAAAAAGTACTTTTACCTCTTCTTGGAATCGAAGATTTACGCAATGACGAACGCATCGAATATATCTCGGGAAAGCAATCCATTTTAGAAGTAAAACAAAAAATTGATCAGGGAGAATTTGAAGTTGGTTTTATTCTCTTTCCTTCAAATATAGCAGAAATTAAAGCTTTGGCTGATAACAATTTGATTATGCCTCCAAAAAGCACTTACATCGAACCGAAGTTTAGAAGTGGTTTAGTGATTTACGAACTGTGATTTCATAAAAATAAATTAAAAGATTAAAAAATGTCGATAGCTCAAAACTTACTTTCTATAAAAGCCACATTACCGGAACACGTAACCTTAGTGGCTGTTTCTAAAACCAAACCACTTCCTGACTTGATGGAAGCTTATGAAGCAGGGCAACGCATTTTTGGAGAAAACAAAATCCAGGAAATGGCAGAGAAATGGGAACAGATGCCGAAAGACATACAATGGCATATGATTGGTCATGTTCAGACGAATAAGGTCAAATTTATGGCGCAATTTGTGAGCCTGATTCATGGAGTAGATAGTTTAAAATTACTGCAGGAAATCAACAAACAAGCACAAAAAAATAACAGAGTTATTGATTGCTTATTGCAAATATATATTGCCGAAGAAGAAACTAAATTTGGTCTTGACAAGCAGGAACTAGCTTCACTCCTATCTTGTCATGAATTTCAAGAAATGAAAAATATTACAATTGTAGGATTAATGGGAATGGCGACTTTCACTGATAACAAAAACCAAATCAAAAAAGAATTCACACACTTGAAATCTATTTTTGATGGATTGCACCCACTGAAAACTGAAAACTGTAAACTGAAAACTATTTCCATGGGAATGTCTGGGGATTATCAGCTCGCAATAGAAAGCGGAAGTACTATGGTTCGAATAGGAAGTAGTATCTTTGGGGGAAGAAATTAATTTTTAATTTCAGATTAACGATTTTTGATTTTAGATTTTTCAAAACCTGAAACCTTAAACAATAAATACAAAATTTGTACGCAATACTCGACATAGAAACCACTGGAGGACAATTCAACGAAGAAGGAATTACTGAAATCGCTATCTACAAATTTGATGGCCATGAAGTGGTGGATCAATTCATAAGTTTGGTTAATCCCGAAATCCCAATTCAGCCGTTTGTAGTTAAACTGACTGGAATCAATAATGAAATGTTGCGCTCTGCTCCAAAATTTTTTGAAGTAGCCAAACGCATTATTGAAATGACGAATGATTGCGTAATTGTAGCACACAATGCTTCTTTTGATTATAGAATTCTTCGAACTGAATTTAGACGATTAGGCTATGATTTTGAGGCAAGAACACTTTGTACCGTTGAATTGTCAAAAAAATTATTACCGGAGCAACCTTCGCATAGTTTGGGCAAACTGGTGCGTGCCCTTGGAATCCCAATGGCAGATAGACACAGAGCTAGCGGTGATGCTTTGGCAACAGTGAAATTATTTAAAATCCTTTTGGAGAAAGATTTAGAAAAAGAAATTGTAAAAGATTTCATTAAGCTAGAAATCGAAAAAGGAATCGCTCCCAAATTACTAGACATTATATCAAATTTACCCGCAAAAACCGGAACTTATTATATTCATAACGAAAAAGGCAATCTGATTTATATTGGCAAAAGCCTAAATATAAAAAAACGTGTCAACCAGCATTTCACGGGAACTACAACTAAATGCAAAAAAATTCAAGCAGAAGTTTTCACGGTAACTTACGATGAAACAGGAAGCGAATTGATTGCTCTATTGAAAGAGAGCGAAGAAATAAAAATCAATAAGCCTATTCATAACCGAGCGCAAAGGAAGAGTATTTTCCAACTGGCTTTGTATGCGGAAAAAGATGAAAAAGGATATTTGAATCTGAAATTGCAGAAAGCAGACGGTCGTAAAAAAGAAATCACCTCATTTACTTCGTTGCAAGAAGGAAAAAATGCATTGTTTAGAATTACTACGACTTACCATTTGTGTCAAAAATTAACGGGTTTATATGTCTCCAAAACAAACTGTTTTCAATACACTATAAAAGAGTGTGACGGTGCCTGCATTGGACAAATTACTCCCGAAGAATACAACACAAGAGTTCAAGGTTTCATTGACAAAAACAGCTTTGAAAATCAAAATATGGTATTAATTGATAAAGGGCGAACCATCAACGAGCGAAGTGCCATATTAATAGAAAACGGAATTTATAGAGGATATGCATTTTATGATTTGAATTGTCAAATTCACAATATTGAAATCCTTAAAAATATTATTATACCAATGCAAAATAACAGGGATACTAAAAATATCATTCAAAGTCATGTTCGAAAAAGTAAAACATTGAAAATAATCAACTTTTAAGTTTTATTTGAAGTTAATTTTAGCCATTCGTTATAACAAAATATGAAATACTTAATTACTATAGTTGGCCCTACCGCCATTGGAAAAACTTCTCTGAGCATTGTTCTAGCAGATTATTTCAAATGCGAAATTATTTCCTGTGACAGCCGACAGTTTTTCAAGGAAATGACCATTGGAACAGCAGTTCCCAACAAATCAGAATTAGCGGCTGCGAAGCACCATTTCATTCAAAATAAATCCATTTTTGAAAATTACACAGTTGGCGATTTCGAGAAACAAGCTATGGCTAAACTTGATGAATTGTTTTTGACAAATGACTATGTGATTTTAGTGGGTGGATCTGGTTTGTATGTTGATGCCATTCTAAAAGGTTTTGATGAGTTTCCTAATATTGATTCTTCAGTACGTTTAGCAGTAAATTCAAATTACGAAAAATTAGGAATTGGTTATTTACAACAAAAATTAGAGTCATTAGATCCCGATTATTTCGAAAGGCTAGCAAAGGAAAATCCACAAACTTTGCAAAACCCGCAACGAATGATGCGTTTTGTGGAAGTTTGTATAGGTTCAGGAAAACCGTATTCTTCTTTTTTAAATCAAAAGCAAAACAGTCGAAACTTCACTACCATCCTTATTGGTTTAGAGGCTGATAGAAAGATAATTTATAACCGAATCAATCAACGTGTTGATATAATGATGAACGAAGGTCTTTTGGCTGAAGCCAAAAGTTTACTTCCAAACAAAGAATTGAATGCACTGCAAACCGTAGGCTATAGAGAATTATTCAGTTATTTTTATCGTGAAATTTCATTGGAGTTTGCGATCGAAGAAATAAAGAAAAATACAAGACGATTTTCTAAACGACAACTGACTTGGTTCAAAAGAAATCAAAATACCAAATGGTTTGATTTTGAAACACCTTATGACGTTATTGTAAATTACATCAATTCAAAAAAGTAAATAAATCTAAATCTAAGAATACAAATTTATAATTATATATATGCCAATAGCACCGAATTTTACGTCCATTTTAAGTAAAGACTGGGAAATCAATTTTACACAATGTGCGCCAAATGGCTATTTAAAATATACAGACTTATGTAATATTTTACAATTAACAGCTGCCGCACATTCAGAGATTGGAGGGATTAGTTTTTTAGATATGCAGGAATTCAATCAGGCCTGGGTTTTAAGCAGGATACGAGTTGAAATCGAAGCTTTACCTAAATGGGGTGATATTGTAACGGTAAAAACGTGGATTAACTCTTTAGAAAATTCTCGTTCTGTACGTGCGCTGGAAATGTATGTTAATGGAAAGAAGATTATAGGTTCTGAGACTTTCTGGGCCGTTTTTAATACCCAAAAGCGACGTCCTGAAGCATTGACATTACCTTTCGAACATTTTGAATTGTACCCTGATACAAGAGCTACAAAGCATGGTTTTTCAAAAATTAATTTGAATCATAAAAAAGAGATTGTTTTTGAAAAAACGGTATTCTTATCCGATTTAGATATTGTAAATCATGTAAATAATGTAAAATATCTGGAATGGTGCTTGGATTTGGTTGACGAAAAACTAATTCTAAACCAAAAAATAGAAAGTTTCGAAATGAATTTTCTGAAGGAGTTATCTTTGAAAGACAACGTAATCATTCATGAGAGTTTGAATGAAACAGAAACTACTTTTAGCATTACAAAAGAGGATAAAACCAGTTTCGCTTTACAATTAAATTGGAAATAAACTACGTAAATAGTTCAAAAAAAAGATGGCTCCGATTTCTCGAAGCCATTTTTATTATGCTACTTTATTTTTTACAACGAGTCTAAATCCCTCACCATGAATATTTAATATTTCAACATCTTCATCTAATTTAAGATATTTTCTTAGCTTAGCGATGTATACATCCATGCTTCTTGATGTAAAATAGTTGTCATCTCTCCATATTTTTGTTAAGGCCAATTCTCTTGGCATCAAATCATTTTCGTGAAGAATCAACATTTTCAATAACTCATTTTCTTTCGGAGACAATTTAATAGGCTCTTCATTGTTAAATGTTAAAAAACGAAGTTTTGAATTAAAATGAAATTTTCCAATGTTAAATTCAAATTGTGCTTGTTCTGCTTTAGTATCTGAAGATTTTCTTTGAATAATCGCTTTGATTTTCATCAAAAGCACTTCAGAATCAAAAGGTTTGTTCAAATAATCATCAGCACCAGCTTTATATCCTTTCAAAACATCCTCTTTCATAGATTTTGCTGTTAAGAAAATAATTGGCACTTCATTATTCTTTTCTCTGATTTCTTTTGCTAGTGTATAACCATCTTTATATGGCATCATAACATCCAAAATACATAAATCAAAAGTATCTTTTTTGAATTTTTCGAATCCTTCCATTCCATTTTTAGCTAAAGTGACATCAAAATCATTTAGCATCAAATAATCTTTTAGCACTGCACCAAAATTCAGGTCGTCTTCAACTAAAAGTATTTTTTTATTTACATTTTCCATATTTTAATTTATTAATGGTAATTTTATTATGAAGGTACTTCCTTTTCCCTTTTCACTTTCTACATAAACTTGACCATTATGGTCCTCAACAATTCTTTTTACATAAGCTAAACCTAAACCATGCCCTTTTACATTATGCAAATCACCGGTATGCTCTCTATAAAATTTTTCAAAAATCCTTTTCTGAGCAGTTTTACCCATTCCCAGTCCATTATCCTTTACCTTAATGATGACCATATCTTTTACATTTTCTGTAAAAACGTCAATTTTTGGAACATCAGGAGAGTATTTAATCGCATTTTCTAAAATATTCACCAATACATTTGTAAAATGTACATCATTTAATAAAACAGTCATTCTAGTAGCATCATAATGCGTTGTAATTGTTCCTTCTCTGTCTTCCAAAATCAAATTAACATGCTCAATTGCTTCGTTGATGATTTCTTCTAAATTACATGACTCTTTAGCTATATCTAACTCTTTTTTCTCTAATTTAGAAATTCGCAAAACATTTTCTACTTGAGCGTGCATTCTCTTATTCTCATCTCTAATCATTTGAAGGTACCGAAATACCTTTTCTTTATCATCAATTATTTTTGGATTTTTAATCGCATCCAAAGCTAAATTGATTGTTGCAATAGGCGTTTTAAATTCATGTGTCATATTATTAATGAAATCTGTTTTTATCTCAGATATATGACGTTGCCGAATCAATTGATTCAATGCACTTGAATAAGCAATAAGAATGATTAGCGTAAATATTATCGACAGTATCGTTATACTAACGAGCTCCGATAATAAAAATTTCTTTTTATGAGGAAATGTAACCAGCAATTGATATTTACTATTTCCCTCGTTATCCGTAAAAATAGGGATTGAATAAGTGGCATTTTTATCATATTTAAAATCATCCGACTTTACCTTTGTTGCCAAATTATTACTATAAATCCCAAATTCGAATTTTGTATTTACACCGCGCTCCTCTAATTCTTTTTTTATTAGTTTCTGCAATATTTCTTTTGAAACTCTTTCTTCTAAGGGCATTGCTGAGGCAATATCTTTAAAAAATATTTCAAATTGAGCATTGTCTAAAATATCCAAATTTCCAGACTTTTCAATTCTAACATCTGGAATTAAACTTTGTTCAACACCTAAATTATCAATATTGTTGTTATTATAAACTTCAGTAACACGCTTGGAATTAAAATTCTTAAATCTTTCCGTATCAAACTTCTTATCAAAGAACGAAGAAGATATTTTATAATCCTCAGATATAATGCTGTTAGAATATATTATTGTTTTATTCGTTTTTGGATTTTTTTGAACGTAATAGAACTCTAATAAGTCATTTTTTTTAGGAATTTTTCCTGTACTGTCTTTATAATGATTGTACTTGTCATAAAAACTGTAAGCTTCTTGTTTTTGAAGTTTATCAGCAACATTACCAATAACTTGTTTGACATGAAATTTGAATTGCTCATCATTATTTTTGAATGATGTATTAAACCAGTAAACTTGAACCAATATTATCCCAATCAAGGACAAGCTCATTAATAATACCAGTAATCTAAAAAAAAGTTTATTCATCGAAACAAAATTAGTATTTTAACAATATATTAAATAATACATTAACCAAACATTAACATCTAAGTAACATTTTGTTTAATCTTTAATAATTTAAGAATTTTAACAATTTCTGACTTAGTTTCTTCAATATTTGTGTTTTTAATGACAAAATCACTTTTTGAAATGCGTTTTTCGTCATTCCACTGCATATTAATTCTTTTTAAAACCTGCTCCCGTGTGGTTTTATCTCTATCAATAACCCTTTGAATCCTTGTTTCTAATGGTGCGATGACCGATATTATTAAATCACAATTTATATAGCCGCCACTTTCAAACAAAATGGCTGCTTCGTAAATTACAAAAGGAGCGTCTTTATGATTTAATAGCCATTCCTTAAAATGTTTTTTTACGGAAGGATGAACAATTGCATTCAATTGTTCCAGTTTTTCAGGATTACTAAAAACTATTTCGGCAAGTTCATCTCTCTTTAACGTATCATTTTCAAAAACTGTATTACCAAATACAGTTCTAATAGCATTAATAACTTCTAAGGATTGCATCAGTTTCCTTGCTTCATCATCAGCAATATACACAGGAACTCCTAAAGATAGAAATTCATTGGCAATTGTAGTTTTCCCACTGCCAATACCACCTGTTAACCCAATAATTTTCGTCATATTACACTTTAAAGAATAACTCTGGAAAAGCTTTCTGTGGTTTTTGCTTCAGAATGATGATTTTTATAAATGATTCTAAAAATCCTTTTCCGTAACCATAGAATTGCTTCCAAACAGCAATTAGAGATAAATAGCCTATTTTTAGGCTCTTATTCTGGTAAGTAGACACCAAAAATAATACCAAAAAATAGCCAAAATAAAATTTAAGCAGTAAATCATGATTAAAAATCAATAATACTATTGCTAAAATAAATCCTATTAAAAAGAAGGTTGGAAAGAAAAAAGTAATTTTATTATATTTTGGGTACCAGCTATTTAAAATGGGTCTTGCTTTTCCAAATTTGTTCACCTGGACAGAAAACTTATCCCAGTCTATTCTTCGCTTGTGGTATACAAATGCTTTAGGAAAAAGTTTAGTTTCAAAACCCAAATTCCATAATCGTATGGATAAATCTGGATCTTCTCCTGGGTGAATATTTCCAAAACCTTTTGATGCTTCAAAAGCTTTTCGAGATAATCCCATATTAAAACTTCGAGGCTGAAACTTATCTATTTTTTCTGAACCACCTCTGATTCCTCCAGTTGTAAGGAATGAAGTCATGGCGAAATTGATCGCTTTTTGAATATCTGAAAAACTATCCAAGGCTTTATCTGGCCCTCCAAAACAATCAACATAGTTTTGTTTCAAAGCATTATCAACTTCTGTTAAATAATGTTTTGGAATAATACAATCCGAATCAAAAATGATAAAGTAATCGCCTCTAGCCTTTTTCATTCCATAATTTCTCGAATCTCCAGGTCCTGAATTTTCTTTGTAGTAGTAAGAAATATCTAATTTATCCCCATATTTTTGAGCAACATGTTGGCATCTTACGGTTGAGCCATCTTCAACAATCACAATTTCAAAAATTTCATTATAGTCGGATTGTGATAAACTTTCTAAAAGTTCATCTACCTCTTCTGGACGATTGTAAACTGGAATGATTAAGGAAAACAACATACTCTTGAATGTGGTATTTAGGTATTAATTGTATTGATTTGAAAATTTTAACAAATATAATCTTTATCCATAGAAAAAACCGTCAAATAGCTGTTTATGGTTCTAATGTAAATATTTTTAAATCTACTCAAACATCTCCATTACTTCCTGGCTTACTCCCATATTTGAGAACCCGCCATCGTGTAATAAATTTTGCAAAGTTACTTTTCTGGTTAAATCAGAAAACATAGATACAGTATAATTAGCGCAATCTAAAGCAGTTGCATTCCCTAAAGGTGACATTTTTTCTGCAAAAGCTGTAAACCCTCCAAAACCTTTTACACCCTGACCTGCTTTTGTGGCTGTTGGTGATTGGGAAATAGTATTCACTCTCACTTTTTTATCTCTACCAAAGAAATATCCAAAACTGCGGGCGATAGATTCTAAATACGCTTTATTATCCGCCATATCATTATAGTCCGGAAAAACACGTTGCGCTGCCATATATGACAAAGCGATGATACTTCCCCACTCATTCATGGCATCTTTTTTATACAAAACCTGCATTACTTTATGAAAAGAAACCGCAGATACATTCCAGCCTTTCTCCGTGTAATCATAATTCTGATTGGTGTAATGGTTTCCTTTTCGGACATTTACGGACATTCCAATCGAGTGCAAAACAAAATCAATTTTTCCGCCTAAAATTTCAATTGCTTTATCTACCAAATTTTCCAGATCAGTCACAGATGTTGCATCCGCAGGTATAATTTGGGAACCTGTTTTTTGAGCAAGTAGATTTATAGTTCCCATTCTCATGCCAGCCGGCGCATTCGATAGAACAAAGACTCCTCCTTCCTCATACACTCTTTCTGCCGTTTTCCATGCTATAGAATTTTCATCTAATGCGCCAAAAATAATTCCTCTTTTTCCCTTAAGTAAGTTGTACATACGACAATTAATTTAAATGTGTTTTAAAAATAATGCACCTTAATTTCGAAATGAATAAAACCATTGTGAAATTAAGATGCATTACGGAAACTAAATATTTAATTTAGTAATAGAATTAACCGATACTTTCGATGTTTACTACTTCGTTTGTATCCGCTTTATAATTTACTCCATCGACGTCAAATCCAAATAAATTGTAGAAATCTTTTCTGTATCCTTCTAAATCACCAATTTTAGATAAGTTTTCAGTAACAGCATCAATCCATAATTTAGCCACTTTTTCCTGAACATCAGGACGCATTTCTAAATCGTCGATACGAATTCTTCCTTTTTCGTCGGTTGGAATTTTCTTACCAGTGAATAATCTTTCCTGGTATAAACGTTGAATTTGCTCAATACAACCTTCATGAATTCCTTCTTCTTTCATTATTTTATACAATAAAGAAATATAAAGCGGAATAACAGGAATCGCAGAACTTGCTTGCGTAACCAATGCTTTATTTACAGAAACAAATGCTTTTCCATCAATATCAGCTAGACTGTCAGTGATTGCAAATGCAGTCGCTTCAAGATGGTCTTTAGCACGGCCAATAGTACCTTTTCTATAAACTGCTTCCGTCAATGATGGACCAATATATGAATAGGCAACTGTTGTAGCACCTGGAGCCAATAGATTTTCAGCTTTTAAAGCGTCAATCCACATACCCCAATCTTCACCGCCCATCACTGCAACAGTATTTGCAATTTCTTCTTCATTACAAGGTTCAATTGAAATTTCTGAAACTTTCCCTGAATGAAAATCAACGGTTTTATTGGTAAAAGTACTTCCGATAGGTTTCAAAACAGATCGGTGCAAAACACCTGTAACCGGATGCATACGAACCGGAGAGGCTAAACTGTAGATTACTAAATCAACTTGACCTAAATCAGCTTTTATTAAATCTAATGTTTGTTTTTTAATTTCATTTGAAAATGCATCGCCATTAACACTTTTTGCGTATAAACCTGCTTTTTGTGCTTCATTTTCAAAAGCAGCAGAATTATACCAACCCGGTGAAGCTGTTTTACCTTCAGAAGGTGCTTTTTCAAAAAATACACCAATAGTTGCTGCATCAGAACCAAAAGCACTTGTAATTCTCGAAGCCAAACCAAAACCAGTTGAAGCGCCAATTACTAATACTTTTTTAGCTCCTGCAATAGGACCTTTTGATTTAATATATTCAATTTGATTTTTAACATTTTGTTCGCATCCCTTTGGGTGAGATGTCGTACAAATAAATCCTCTCATTCTAGGTTCTATAATCATATTTTGCAATTCTTAAATTTATTATCCTTGAAATTATTTTTTGGTAATACCACACAATTCCTTTTTCTTAAAAGGAAACAAATATAAAGCTAAAAATTAATTCAGCAAGGCTTTTGCGTGATTTAAGGCCGAATCAGAAACGACTGTTCCTGATAACATTTGGGCTATTTCGACAACACGTTCCTCATTGCTCAATAACTTTAATTCAGATTGTGTGTCTTCGCCAACAGTCGATTTGAATACTTTGAAATGTGCATTTCCTTTTGCAGCAATCTGTGGTAAGTGAGTAATGGCAAAAATTTGCATTTCATGACTCATCTCTTTCATGATTTCTCCCATTCTAATTGCAATCTCTCCCGAAACACCAGTATCAATTTCATCAAAAATTAGTGTTGGTAATTTTGAGTATTGTGCAAGTATCGCCTTTACAGCAAGCATAATTCTGGACATTTCTCCTCCAGAAGCCACTTTCTTTAACAATCCAAAATCTGTTCCTTTATTCGCAGAAAACAAAAACTGAAGTTCGTCTTTTCCGTTAGGCAAATAAGTTGAAGTTTCATTAAGTTCTATTTTAAAGCGTACATTTGGCATTCCCAAAGTTTCTAAAATACTGATTAATTTTTGAGACAAAACAGGAATTGACTCCAATCGATTTTTATGAATGGCATCCGAAAAATCGTCTAACGCTCTCGTTTTTTTCTGAATTGAATTGGTCAATGCAGTAATTTCTTCTTCTAAGTTTCCTAATTCTAAAACTGAATTTTCTAAATTGGTTTGAATTCCTAATAAATCGTCCACTGTAGAAACCTGATGTTTCTTTTGCAGATTAAAAATAACTTGCAATTTTTGACTAATTAAATCCAATTGTTGCGGGTCATTAATAAGTTTCTCTGAGCATCGGTTTAGCTCGTCCGAGATATCATCAAATTCAATTGTTATACTTGTAACCCTTTCTAATAAGGAATGATATTCAGATGAAAAAGAAGCGATTTTTTGTAATGCGACTTTGATCTCTTTCAAGTTATGCAGCACTCCTATTTGTTCTTCATTGGCTATAGCCAAAGATTTATCTATTGATTCTTTTATAATCTCAACATTATTCAATTTTTCAAAATCAGCTTCAAGAACTTCTTGTTCGCCAGATTTCAACTGTGCCGCAACTAATTCATCTAATAAAAAAGTATTGTATTCTTGCTCCTTTGCTGCTTCGCTTTGTTTTTTAACCAGCGAATTAAGTTTCGATTTATCTGATTTATAGCTTTTCAAAAGATTTTGATAATCCAAAATAGTCATTTGATTATTGGCAATTGCGTCTATAATTTCGAACTGAACATTTTCATCCGAAAGTTCTTGAGTTTGTTGCTGGGAATGAATGTCAATCAAAAACAGACTCAATTCCTGCAGTTCCTGAAGATTTACAGGACTGTCATTGATAAAAGCTCTTGATTTTCCCGAAGGCAGAATTTCACGTCTAATTATTGTATCCTTTTCATAATCTAAATCATTTTCTTCAAAAAATGGGAGCAAATTATATTTAGAAATTTCAAAATGCGCTTCAATAACACACTTTTCCTCTTTGTTTTTTAAAGAAGTCAGTTCGGCTCTTTTTCCTAAAACTAGGCCTAAAGCCCCTAAAATTATTGATTTACCCGCACCAGTTTCCCCGGTAATTATTGAAAAACCTTTGGAAAAATCAATAGTTAATTTTTCTATAAGCGCATAATTTTTTATCGAAAGAGAGGTAATCATTTGATTTTTTTTTTTGATGAAGAATAATGAGTATTTCGCAAATTGAAAAAACCAATTAATACTTAATTAATGCCCATTTAGTTGAGTTCAAAGGAGATACTTTATTCAAATTTTCGACCAAATCCGTAATTGATATATTAGGGCCACCTGAGAAAATAGAAACTATCTCATCTGATTTAGCATCAAAAAATACGCGTGTTAGAAATGCATTTGGCCTTGATTTATTCAATTTGGACAAATTAAATAAAGATGCTTTTACTTTCTCTTTTGAAGCTTTTAAATCCTGACTCATCAAATCTAATCCTGAATGATAATCGAATAAGGTTTGTCTAATGTCAACAAATGTTGGAGATAATAAATCGTTTATTAAAAAGTAACGATTTTGGTTACCATCACTTTGAGTCCAACCTTTGTAACCGCCTTGTTGTGCAATATTTGATATATTTTGCGCCGTTTCAAAATAAGGATTCCCGGATTGCAATACGAAAGTCTCAGCATCCATCCCCAATATTATATTGCTATAAAAAGCTAATACAGACACTAAATTTGAATCGAAAGAAGTTGGATTGAAAATTAAATTCTCAAATTCAGTATATCGAAAACTGAAGTCTTTATCATTATAATTTAAGACAGGAGAGGAATAAGATGAATTAAAAACAGGTCTTGATGATTGTACTTGTATGGTTGCCGTGAATTGATCTGAAGTGTTAGACAGAACAGTGATGTACATTGAACAGTTAACTTTTTCGTTTTGTTTAAAAGTTTGCCCTGTCCAATCTGTTTTATTTACAAATTCGCTTACCGAAGCTTCTAAAGTTTTAAAAACTTGTTGATTGGCATTACTTAATTTTTGTGAATTTACAGTCACCGTACAATTTAACTGTTGCGCTTGTGAAAACCCAAAAGTAAGTAATAAAAGAAAAGTAATTATTTTATACATAAAAATGTGTTATTACTTTGTTTAATATATCATCAGCCACTGCTTCCTTAGATTTCAAATCCATTGGTTCAATATTAAAGAACTTATCTATAAAGGTAACTTTATTTGTTGCCTTTCCAAAACCAGCTCCTGAATCTTGTAATGAATTTAAAACAATCAAATCTAAGTTTTTTTTCTGAATTTTCAACTTCGCATTCTCAATTTCATTTTCAGTTTCCAAAGCAAAACCAATTAAAAACTGATTTTCTTTGATTTCCCCTAACGAGGCTAAGATATCCTTTGTTTTCTCCAATTCAATGGTAAAATCATCTGCACTCTTTTTTATTTTTTGCGTACCTACAATTTTCGGTCTGTAATCTGCTACAGCGGCAGCGGCAATCGCAACATCAGCATCAGCATAATATTGGTGACAGGCGTCATACATTTCCTGAGCAGAAACTACAGGAATCACTTTTATCAAAGGATTGCTTACTTTACAATGAGTGGGACCAGTAACCAAAATTACCGAAGCACCTAAATTTGCAGCGCTTGAAGCAATATCAAAACCCATTTTTCCCGATGAATGATTTCCAATAAAACGCACCGGATCTATCGCTTCGTATGTGGGACCAGCAGTAATTAATATTTTTTTTCCTTTTAATGGTAACCTACTTTCTAAATCAGCTTCTATAAATGCAATAATATTTTCCGGTTCCGCCATTCTTCCTTCTCCTGAAAGTCCACTAGCCAATTCTCCGCTTTCAGCAGGAATTATAGTATCACCAAATTGAGTCAAGGAGAAAAAATTAGCAATGGTAGATGGATGTTTATACATATCCAAATCCATAGCAGGAGCGTAATATACGGGGCATTTCGCTGATAAATAAGCCGCAATCAAAAGATTATCACAGGTACCATTTGCCATTTTAGACAAGGTATTTGCAGTAGCTGGAGCAATAACCATTAAATCAGCCCAAAGAGCTAATTCAACATGATTATTCCATTTTTCATTCTGCTTCGCCAGTTCGCCCTTTGGGCTCGGGTCATCGTCTTGATTGTAAAAGCTTGAAAAAACAGGATTTTTAGATAACGTAGACAACGTTAATGGCGTTATAAAATCCTTAGAAGCAGGTGTCATTATCACTTGGACATGTGCACCTGCTTTTATGAAAAGTCGTACTAATGAAGCTGTTTTATAGGCTGCAATTCCACCAGAAATACCTAGTAAAATTTTCTTACCGTTTAAAACTGACATTGTACTATTATTTATTTGAATCTCTGTGGTAGATTTTACCATCTAACCATTCTTGAACAGCTAAAGCATGTGGCTTTGGCAATTTTTCGTAAAATTTAGAAACCTCAATTTGTTCTTTATTTTCAAAAACTTCTTCAAGACTGTCATTATATGTAGCAAATTCTTCCAATTTTTCTGTCAATTCCTTTTTGATTTCAGAATTGATTTGGTTTGCTCTTTTAGCCATAATTGTTATCGCTTCATACACATTACCAGTAGGTTCTTCAATAACGTTTTTATTGTATGTTATTGTATTTACCGGAGCATTCGTCTTTTTTAAATCCATGACTTTATTTATTAAATTTTTGTAAATCTTTTTCAATTCGAGCTAACATTTCGTCCGCTGTCTTTTTATATTTTGAATTCGCATTAAACTTTACAAGATTTGAATGTGCTGTTTTTGCAACATTTAATCTTTCTTCCATTTTTGCAGGAATACTGTTAATTGCTAATTGGTAAGCAGAATCATATTTATAAAACAAGGCATCTTCCTTGTATGTTGTACCAGGATAATCGCCTAAAAAATTATCAAAAGCTACTATTGCAGACTTGTAATCTGAAATAGTATTATAACCTTTAGCATTTTCATACACCTTTTTTTCAATCTTTTCGGTTAGCACTTTTACAGTTGCATTTGCCTCAGCTAAATATTCAGAATTAGGATAATTATCTATAAATGCTTGCAATTTCTCAATGGCTTTAAAAGTGTCCTTCTGATCCAAGCTATATACTGGCGAAAGCATTGAATAGCTTTTTGCACCTAAGTAAGCAGCTTCTTGTATTTTTTCACTTTTTGGATACCCAGATACAAAACTTTCAAATTGATATCCTGCTAAATAGTATTGTTTGGTTTTGTAATACGATTGAGCAAACATGTAAAACAACTTTTCAGCTTGTGGTTTCCCTCTGTAAGCGGGAGCAATTTGCTCAAAAATACGTATTGCTTTGGTATATTTACCTGCCTCATACAATTTAGTTGCCATATCAAATTTTACAGCAACATCTTCGGTTTTCAATGCTTTTTGATATTCATTGCAAGAACTAAAAACAACAACAAGAAGCAATAGAGATATTATTTTTTTCATTTTTTTACTTTTTTCCTGATTTTCATAGTTTATTTTAACATAAAAAAATCATACCGAAGTTTCGGTGGCAAATTTAGTTATTAATTTAGCTACTTCAAAATATATTTTTATTTAAAAAAACATAAGGTTTATTACCCAATTTTATTGACTTTTTTAACAAACTGGTCAATTCGTTCCGTTAATGATTGATCTACTTTTATCAATGGCAAACGAACAACATTTTCAGCTATTCCCAGTGACAGAAACACTTGTTTGATTCCCGCAGGATTTCCCTGTTCAAAAATCATATCAATACAGTCATCTAAAATGTATTGCGTTTTGAATGCTTCATCTACTTTTCTATTCAAACCCAACCGTATCATTTCAGAAAATTCTTTAGGAAATCCTTGTCCAATTACGGATATAACGCCAGATCCTCCCGCCAAAACCATAGGTAAAGCAATCATGTCATCTCCAGAAATTACCAGAAAGTCTTTTGGTTTATTTTTCAATAATTGCATCGCTTGTACGATATCCCCTGCTGCTTCCTTGATGGCCACAACATTTTTAAAATCATTTGCCAAACGCAAAACAGTTGAAGGTAACATATTACTAGCCGTTCTTCCTGGAACATTATATAAAATTACTGGAATTGGAGACGCTTCGGCGACTGCTTTGAAGTGTTGATAAATACCTTCTTGCGTTGGTTTATTGTAATAAGGTGAAACAGAAAGAATTGCTACAAATGAAGATAAATCTCTAGTTTTAAGCTCCTCGACAACTTTCATCGTGTTATTTCCACCTACTCCTAAAACTAAAGGTAAACTACCATTATTTGCTTCAATAACCGTTTTAATAACTAAATCTTTTTCCTCTTGAGACAATGTAGCATTTTCGGCAGTTGTGCCAAGCACTACCAGATATTCAATTCCGCCATCGATTGAAAAATTTACAATTCTTTTCAATGCTTCTGTGTCAATTGAAAAATCTTCTTTAAATGGAGTCACAAGGGCAACACCAGTTCCTATTAATGATTGCATATTATTGTATTATATTTTGTTTGAATAATTTTAGATACCTGAATAATTCAGCTGTGAAAACCTTATAATTTTTGACATTTGTATCAATGGTCAAATGATTTAATTTTTTATCAACTGTTGAAAAACCAACTTTAAATGATGCTTTTGAATTATGAGTAATAAGCATTAATATTGCTTTTTCCACATCATAAAAGCTGATCAGTAAATCAAATTTTTCATTGATAAAATCATTTAAGTTGGGATTTATAATTTCGCCCTTCCAATTCAGATGTTTATCGCTGAAACCAACTTGTGAATTTACTTCATTTGACTTAAATCTGTCTCCGTAAACTATAACTTTAATACTTTTCTTTTCAATTCCGATTGCTATTAACTCATTAATCAGGTCCTCCTTTTCTGTGAAATGACTTGCATCAATAAGCAAACCAACAGTTTCTATTCCAACTGAAAGTATATTACTTTTTAAATCATGCAAACTGTTTTTTAATTTATTTTTTACGTATAAACCCTTTATATAATTTAAAAACATACTACTTTTACTTTGTTACAAAATTAATTAATTAAGTCGCATTTAAAATGGTAAATCTAAAAAAGTATAACGATGTTTTAAAACTTTTTGTTATATTCTTAACATTTTTTTTTATTGTTTCCTGTAGTAAACAAAATTATCACGTTTCTAAAATAGAAGGGAAACGAATTCCTATCACTGAAAAGGGAAATCTCGTTGCTATTCCAAGCGAACAGGCAAAACAAATTGAAAACTTCATCAAACCGTATCGAGAACATATTAATAAAGATTTAGACAGTGTTCTTGCCTATTGTCCTGTAACATTGGACAAAAGCTCAGGTAAATGGCAGACAACTATTGGAAATTTAATTGCTGATGTTACCCTGAAGCGAGGCAATCTAGTCTTCAATACCCGAGAAAAAAAGAATATCGATATCTGCTTACTCAATCATGGAGGTATTCGTTCTATTCTTCCAAAAGGGAATGTTACGGCAAGGACGGCTTTTGAAATCATGCCTTTTGAAAACACTATGGTTGTTATTGCTTTGAAAGGAGAACAAATTCTTGAATTGGTTGACTATTTTATCGCAGAGAAAAAACCACATCCGTTATCCGGAATCACTTTTACCATTGACAAAAACAATACAGCCAAAAATATCTTAGTTCAAGGAAAACCTATTGAAAAAGACAAAATATATTACGTGGGTACCAATGATTATTTATCAAATGGCGGTGATAACATGAATTTCTTTAAAAAAGGAGTTCAGAAATTTGATTTGGATTACAAACTGCGAAATATTCTGATTGATTATTTCAAAGAAATAGATACAATTCCTGTGGTAAATGATATCAGAATTACTGTTGAATAAAAGTTTTGAATAGCTAAAAAATAGTTCCATAAATATACAGCCCTAGCCCCGAGTGAAGTGAAAATCTTTTTTATTCGCCTTTTCGGCGGATAAAAAGATTGCAGCGGAAAGCGGGACATGAGCGAAGCGAACTGACGAAGTAAATAGCTCCAAAAAAATAAAAAATGAAAAGAAGAGATTTTATAGAAAAAACAGCTGCCAGTACGGCATTATTAAGTTTAGGTTTGTCATTGAGCAGTTTTGAATCTAAGGAAACGAAACACCTGACGATTTTGCATACCAACGACGTGCACAGTTATATTGACCCATTTCCTGCAAATCATCCCAGAAACCCAAATATGGGTGGTGTTGTTCGAAGAGCGGCATTGATTGAAACAATCAGGAAGGAAAATCCAAATGTATTATTACTTGATGCCGGCGATATTTTTCAGGGAACTCCTTATTTTAACTATTATGGCGGCGAATTAGAGTTCAAATTGATGAGTATGATGAAGTATGATGCTTCAACTATAGGCAATCATGATTTTGACAATGGAGTTGAAGGATTGTATGCCCAAATGCCTCATGCTACGTTTGAATTCGTATCAGCAAACTATGATTTCAAAAATACCATGATGGATGGTTTTGTGAAGCCTTATAAAATTTTCAATAAAAACGGAATTAAAGTGGGCGTTTTTGGACTTGGAATAGAATTGGATGGTTTGGTAGATAAAGCAATGTATAAAGAAACGGTATTTAACAATCCTGTTGACGCTGCACAAGATATGGTTCGTATCTTAAAGAAAGAAAATCAATGTGATTTAATTATTTGTTTGTCACACTTAGGATATAACTACAAAGACGAACCCAATAAACTTTGTGACTTAAAATTAGCTGCAGTTACACAAGATATTGATTTGATAATTGGTGGACACACTCATACTTTTCTAGATAAACCTACTGTTGTAAAAAATCTTGCTGGCAAAGACGTTTTAGTAAATCAAGTGGGTTGTTACGGAATTAATTTGGGCAGAATTGATTTTTATCTGGATAATAATAAGCAGAATATATCTAAAGGAACATCAATTATCGTTTAATTTTCTTAAAGACCTGTCATTTGCGATAAAGTAATTTACCATAAAAAAATACGAAAATACCTGAGTACTTATTTCGATTAGACTAAAAGCGGAAAGTGGTAGGTAAAATCCATTTAAAACATAAAAAATATCCGAAAGCAAAAAACACAACGACATTAGAAGTAAATTTAGAAAAACAAAATTGCTTTTTGAAATATATTTTACAACAGATATGCAAATCATAATACTCAGTACGATACTGTAAACTATAATAAGCGAAAAATCTGTTTTCATCTTCTCAAATGGCAAGCTTAAAATAGTAATCGATAAAACTACCATCACGATTATTATGCTTATCATGGATATCAAATCTAAAGTTCCTAACTTAATTTTTTTTATACTAGGAATAAGATGTATGATGAGAAGTAAATAAACAATCAAAAAACTAAGTACAACGCCAATTTCTGAATCCTCATAGTCCATCAAAATAAAGACATCTCCTATAAAAGAAAAGAGAAAAATTCCTCCTTTAATTAAGTCAATTTTATAATTATTTGTAGTAAGATAATAGATAAAAATTGAGGATACTACCAGAGATTTTGCGTAAATTAAATACGAATCTGGTCCTGCTAAAGTAAATACTATAGAAAGAATACTAGCTATAAAATATAATATTAGTGATGGTGTATTAGCTTTCATTTATCAGTTTCATAAAATCACCTTCAGAAATTATTGGAACATTTAATTTATTTGCTTTTTCTAATTTAGCAGGTCCCATATTATCTCCTGCAATCACATAATCTGTTTTTGCCGAAATAGAACTTCCTACTTTACCTCCGTTATCTTCAATAGCTTTTTTCAAATCCTCCCTTGAATATTTTTCGAAAACGCCAGAAACTACAAAGGTTTTTCCAGAAAGCTTATTGGTTGCATTTGGATTTATTTTTTCAACAATTTCAAATTGTATTCCGTAGCTTTTTAATCTTTCAATAATAATTCTATTTTCTATATTTTCAAAAAAATCAACCACACTTTGTGCTATTCTATCTCCAATTTCATCCACTAAAACCAAATCCATCAGTTTAGCCTGACTTAATGCGTCAATACTTTTATAATGTTTGGCTAATTTCTTAGCAACAGTTTCTCCCGCAAATCGTATTCCGATAGCATAAAGTACACGTTCGAAAGGAATTTTTTTGGAATTGGAAACTCCCTTTATCAAATTCTCCGCCGATTTTTGAGCCATTCTTTCCAAAGGTAGAATTTGTTCCACCGTCAATTCATACAAATCTGCATAATTTTGAACCAATCCGTTATTGAAAAGCAGCGCAACTGTTTCGCCACCAAGTCCTTCAATATCCATAGCTTTTCGTGAAATGTAATGTTGAATTCTTCCAATAATTTGCGGTGGACAACCATAAAAATTAGGGCAATAATGATTGGCTTCCCCTTCGCCTCTTATTAATTCCGTTTGGCATTCCGGACAATGGGTGATGTATTTAGTTGACTCCGAATTTTCGGGGCGCTTTGTAAAATCTACGGCAATAATTTTAGGAATAATCTCCCCTCCTTTTTCAACAAAAACAGTATCACCAACACGAATATCCAATTTTTCGATTTGATCTGCATTGTGCAGCGAAGCACGCTTTACGACAGTTCCCGCTAATTGCACCGGTTCTAAATTGGCAACTGGCGTAATCGCACCAGTTCTTCCAACTTGGTATGAAATTGAAACTAGCTTCGTTGAAACTTGTTCTGATTTGAATTTATAGGCAATCGCCCATCGTGGTGATTTAGCAGTAAAACCTAATTCATCCTGATAATGAAAAGAATTTACTTTAACCACTACTCCATCCGTTTCATAAGGCAGTTGATGTCTGTGAACGTCCCAGTAATCTATAAACTCAAAAACCGCTTCTAAATTACGAGCCAATTTTGCTTCTTTCGGCACCTTGAAACCCCATTCTCTAGCCGTTTCTAATCCATCAAACTGAGAAGTGAACGGTAATTTATTTCCAATTAAAAAATATAGTAAGCAATCCAGGGGTCTTTTTGCAACTTCGGCACTGTCCTGCAATTTCAAACTTCCCGAAGCCGTATTTCTTGGATTAGAATACGGTAATTCGCCAATTTCTATTAAGTCTTGATTCATTTTTTCGAAGCCGGAAAATGGTAAAATAATTTCCCCTCGTACATCAAATCTCTCAGGAAAATAACCTTTTAATTTTAATGGAATTGATTTTATTGTTTTTATATTATTGGTAACGTCATCTCCCTGAAAACCGTCTCCACGAGTCACAGCCCGTTTTAATTTCCCGTTTTCGTAAGTAATACTAATCGATGCACCATCATATTTTAATTCGCAGGTATATTCTAATGGAACATCTCCTAATACTTTTTGGATTCGTTTTTCCCAGTCCGCCAATTCATCTTTAGAATAGGAATTATCCAAAGAATACATCCTATGTTCATGAGCAACTGTTTGGAAATTTTTAGTAATTGCTCCTCCAACTCTTTGTGTTGGTGAACTTTCATCAAAATATTCCGGGTGTTTATCTTCTAAATCCTGTAATTGCTTTAATTTCAAATCAAATTCAAAATCAGAAATTGTTGGTTTATCTAACACATAATAATTATAGTTGTGTTGATTTAATTCCTCTCTTAATGTTTGAATCGTATTTTGAATGTCCATAGAAAATAAAAATTGGCTATTTTAGCTTTAGAAATAATCTACTAAAATAGCCAATTTAATAGAAACCCACATCAAAAAAATATTTTTCTTCCGATCAAATGAAAAGTGGGTTCCTGACAACCAAAATTTAAATCTTATTGGGAAGAAATAGCAATAATATTACGACTCTATAATCGAATTTATTTGTTTGTACAATAGACCATCACTCAAAAAAGCACCTTGCTGAATTAGTGCAAAAATTGAAGTGTTTCGCTCCTCTGTAAATTCTTTTTTTCCAGTTTTCATTTCAATGGTCTCTGTAAACATATTATCGCTAAGCCATTGCAATCCCTCTCTAGTCAAAAAGTCAGTTTCTGGAACTAGTGATTTTAAAACTATAGATTGAACGTGAGTATCAAAGCACTCAAAAAGGAAAATATGGTTCTTCGAAAAATGCTCTAAATAAGCTGCTTTTGAGAGAACTCCCTCCCAAATTAAATCAGAAAATACGTCCAATTCCTGTTCGGCCACTTCTGGTTTTTCTGCTTTAATTTTGTCCCATTCGGCTTTGTCAATTGCTTGAGTAGCTAAGAATGTGCTGAATTCCTGATTCAACTCTTCAAATTGTTCTTTTGTTAATCTTGAATATTTCATTGTTGTAATTTTTGCCACCAGGGCGCTGAGACATAAAGTTTTTTCGGCATTTAATTTCCGATGCAAATTTAGATTTTTTAAACCAAAAAAAAGCCTTCTTTTTCAAGAAGGCTTTCAAAATTTTTTATAATACTAATTTAGAATATATATCTAATTCCAAATTGCGCTTGCCATCTTGAAGCTAAACTAGCATCATAGTTGAAAGTTTTAGTTTGGGTACCATTAAATGTATATGTTGGTACATTTGTACTTTGATTAACTGAAACGCCTATTAGTTGAACACTTGTAGGTACTTGAACCAATCCCCAATCAGAATTCAATAAATTTCCTACATTCAGTACATCAACGCTAAATTGAATGGTATTCTTTTTATCTGAGGCGGAAGAGATTTTAAAGTTATAATCTTGCATTAATTTAAGATCCCATTTTCCTCTCCAAGGCGATAACGCTCCATAACGCTCTGCATACTGTCCTCTTCTGCCGTTTAAGTAATCGTCCTGACTGATGAATTTATCAAAAGCGGCACCTTGGCCCGCTCCAGAAAAAATCATAGTATTGATTTGAGCAGTTGTAGGAATAAAAATTAAATCATTAGCACCAGAACCATCATTGTTAATATCACCTCCATAAGTATAATTAAAACGACCTCCCTGAGCATATTCAAAGAAAGTAGATACAGTAGTAGCCCACTTATCATTTGCTCCGTATTTCCATTTTTTAGAACCAACTCCTATAAAACGGTGTGTATCTCCATATTTAGAATTTGAAAGAACATCGTTGTTTACATTCCCTAAAGCAGGATTGAAATTAAAAGCATCGCCCGTGATCTCTGCCTCTATAGAATTCACGTCTTTAGATTTCAAATAGTTATACGCTAAACTAGCAAATAAACCATTGTCAAAAGTCTTTTGTACTTTCACAGAACCGTTGAATGCACTACCTTTTTTAGAATTAGTCAAAACATAAGCGTGTGCTCTTGCAGGAAAACCATATTCATTCCAAGTACCATAGTCATTAGATCCATAAATTGGTCTGTTGTCTGCACCTACTAATTGGCTTGTTGGTTTTTTCAATCCCCAATCTTGAACATGAACAGCATTTAAATCCTTGTTATAAGACATATCTACTGTAAAAATGTAATTGTTTTCTAATTTATGATCGATACCTAAACTTGTTCTCCAAACTTGAGGAAATTTAAAATCCTTATTAACCACTTCATAGAAAAATGGATCTGTACCTCCTACTTGATTTCCAACCCAAACAAACGGAAGTTTCCCTGTAAAAATACCAGAGCCTCCACGTAATTGTGTTACCTTATTTCCATTTACATCCCAGTTGAACCCAACTCTAGGTGACCACAATAATGCGTTTCCAGGTAATTTTGTAGAATCAAAATTTACAACACTGCCATCTTTTGGATTATAATAATTAATTGTAGGAACGTATCCTTCAGAATTATCTGTGTCAATAAATTTCTGAATTAACTCAGATGTATTGAAATACAAAGGCTTATCAGCTCTTAATCCATATATTAATTTAAAATTATCATTGATATTCCATTCGTCCTGAACATAAAATGCTAATTGACCCACAGTAGTTTCAGCTAAATTCCAGCCACCATCAGTACCATCTTTTAATTTATTTTTTGCATCGAAAGTAGTTTGCGCCGCTGCAATTGCTGAAGCATAATACCCGTTTGCGATATTTGCATCGAAGCCAGCCATATCTACACTACCAAAAACATCAAAACCATATCCCTTTAAATTAAATGAATTTTTGAAAATGAATTTTTCAAAAGAGAAGCCTGCTGTGTAAGTATGATTTCCTTTTACAAAATTTAAGTTGTCTGTTATTTGAATTACTTTTTGATCTAATTTATTGTTGATTGAGAATGGCTCATGACCTGCAATAATATAAGGAGAACCATCTTTTGTTATGGTAATAACCGGAGCTGGAGCAGAAAATGGTTTTCTAAAATCATTAAAATGCGTGTATCCTGCCTGCAATTTATTTGTTACTGTTTCACTAACTTTAGAGTTCAATTCAACTAAAAAAGATTGAATTTGATTATTAATTTGGTAGCCTGATTTTTCAAATTGCATTGTATTTGCGTCAGGTCCTCTTCGGAAAATTGCAGTAGGATGCGCTGGTTTATCTTTTGAAGCATCTAGAAAATTATAAATAACGGCTAATTTATTATTATCATTTATATTCCAATCAAATTTGATAATTCCTTTGTTCGAATTTGAATTATGAGTAAAACCTTGATAAGCACCAGTATTATATCCTAACTTACCTAATTCTGTAGAAACATGCATTAAATCAGTAGCTGAAACTCTCGACTCATTTACCCCAGTTGTACTATTCCCATCATTAGCAATAACACTTGATCCTAAATCACTTCTTTTATCAATTTCATAATTGGCAAAAAAGAATAATTTATCTTTAACAATTGGACCTCCTATACTGAAACCGGCTTGCGTTTGTTCTAACGAAGGAACAAATATTTTTTCTCCTTTAACTTTACTTCCAGTTAAATCTTGGTTTCTATAAAATGAGTAAGCCGTTCCATGAAACTCGTTAGTTCCAGACTTTGTAACTGCATTAACAGAAGCTCCTGTAAACCCAGATAAAGTTACATCATAAGGAGCAGTAGCTACCTGAATTTGATCAATAGCGTCTAATGAAATAGGTTGTGAATTTGTTTGCCCTCCAGGAGTGGCTGCATCTAATCCGAAAGGATTATTAAACACCGCACCATTCAAAGAATAACTGTTATATTGGTCATTTCTACCACCAAACGAACCACCACTTGCTGAAGGTTCTAAACGTGTAAAATCCTCAGCAGATCTTGAGATAGATGGCAAAGCTGCTAATTCTCTTCGACCAATTGTAGTTTCGGCACCAGTTCTTCCACTTGCAAAAACTTTGTTTTTAGCACCTGTAACTTTTACTTCCTCAAGCTTTTGACTTTCATCTTGTAAAATAACGTCCATACTAAATGCTTTACCTAATTCAAGATAAACATCACTAAATTCTTGATTTTGAAATCCTACGTAAGTAACTGTAATTTTATACGGCCCACCTATTCTCATATTCAACAAGTTGAACCTTCCGTCTGCGTTTGACAATGCAGAGTATTTAGATCCTGAAGGAGTATGAATTGCCAAAATTGTTGCTCCCGGGAGCAATTCAGTCGAAGAACTCCGTACCGTTCCCTTAATACTAGATGTAGTCGTTTGCGCAATCATCGAATGAAGAGAAAGCACAAAAAACAATAAACTAATAACTTTTTTCATATTTTTTGTTTGATTTATTTTTGGCAAAATTAGGCAAAAAAAAACCACTCCTAGGAGTGGTTTTTGATAATTTATTAACAAACTGTTAACTAAAAATTATTTTTCAGCAACAATTTCATAAGGTAATTCAACTATCACATCTCTGTGTAATCTAACGTTAGCAGCATATTTTCCTGTACGTTTAACGATTCCACTAGTAATAAATTTTCTGTCAATTACTTGACCACCTTTTGCTAATGCTTCAGCGATATCAATATTCGTAATTGAACCGAATAATTTCTCACCACCTGCTTTTGCGAAAATTTTAATCTCAATAGCTTTCAAAGCTTCAGCCAATGCTTTTGCATCGTTTACTACTTTTTCTTCTTTATGAGCTCTTTGTTTTAGGTTTTCAGCTAACACTTTCTTTGCAGAAGAAGTAGCTAAATGCGCGTGACCTTGTGGGATTAAAAAGTTACGACCGTAACCATTTTTTACCGTTACAATATCATCTTTAAAGCCTAAATTTTGAACGTCTTGTCTTAATATAAGTTCCATGTTGTTGTCCTTTGTTATAGAAGTTAGGTTTCATGTTTCAGAAAACCAACAACCGAGTTAATTTATTATTTTAGTAAATCAGCCACATATGGCATTAATGCTATGTGACGTGCTCTTTTTACAGCTACAGACACTTTTCTTTGGTACTTTAATGAAGTTCCAGTTAAACGACGAGGAAGAATTTTTCCTTGTTCGTTTACGAATTTTAATAAGAAATCAGCATCTTTATAATCAATATATTTGATACCTGATTTTTTGAAACGACAATATTTTTTTTGTTTGTTTGTTTCTATGTTCAAAGGAGTAAGATATCTGATATCTCCGTCTTTTTTTCCTGAAGCCGATTGTTGTAATGTTGCCATGATAATTAAGCTTTTGTAGATTTTAATTTAGTTCTTCTTCTTTCAGCCCAAGAAATAGCGTGTTTGTCTAAACTTACAGTTAAGAAACGCATTACTCTTTCGTCACGTCTAAATTCAGTTTCAAAAGCAATAAGAACTTCTCCTGCTACTTTAAATTCAAACAAATGGTAGAAACCACTTTTTTTGTTTTGAATTTCGTAAGCCATCTTTTTAAGACCCCAGTCTTCTTTCGATACCATTTCAGCTCCACGACTAGTAAGAAAATCTTCAAATTTGCTTACTGTTTCCTTTACCTGAACTTCAGATAAAACGGGATTTAAAATGAAAACAGTTTCATAATGATTCATAAATATGTATTTATTTGTTAAATTGGGTGCAAAAGTAGCGAATTAATTGATATAAACAAGTACTTTTTTGCTTTATTCGTTAAACGACAAAAATAAAAACATTGGCGGTAGTTTTTTTTAAAATTTAATGTTAAATTTACTAATCCAAATCTAAAATAAAAAAATTATGAAACTTAATTGCGTAATAGTTGATGATAGTTCCATTCAAAGAATGATTATCGCAAAGTTAGTCAATAATCATACAAACTTACATTTAATTGGGGATTTTTCGAATGCAATTGAAGCAAGAAGTTGTATGTCTGTTCACAATGTAGATTTAATATTTCTCGATATTGAAATGCCCGTAATCAGCGGTTTTGATTTTTTAGACGGTCTAAAAATTAAGCCTCAAATTATTTTCATTACCTCTAAAGCAGAGTATGCAATGAAAGCCTTTGATTATGATGCAACAGATTATCTTCAAAAACCAATTGCCATAGACCGATTCAATGCTTCTGTGCGAAGAGCAATGGATTTATATTTGCTTAAAAAAGAAAATAAAGAAGAAGAAGGCGATCATATTTTCATTAAGAGCAATTTGAAAAAGCTGAAGATTTACACTTCAAAAATAAAATGGATTGAAGCTTTTGGTGATTACGTGAGAGTTGTAACCGAAGAAGACAGCAATCTGGTCCTTTCTACCATGAAATCTTTTGAAAACGATTTGTCTAAAGAAAAATTCATCAGAGTACATAAGTCATATATTATCAATATTGACAAAGTGGAGCGCTTTAACAGCAAGTTTGCTGAGATTGGAATTACAAAAATACCTTTAAGCAGAAACAAAAAAGAAGATTTAGTTAAAGCCTTATCATTTGCATAAAAAACTACTTTTAATAAAAATCGACGTTCAAGGCAACCTTTATAGCTCTGTATTGAGCAACAGCCTCAAAACTATTCAGAATCTTTTGAATTGTCTTTTTAGTGCTTATTATGGACGCCTCTTGTGGAATTTTGATAATTATTGTTCTTATAAATTCATTTCTGATTCTACTGATTGCTGGTTCTTCAGGACCTAACACCGGCATGATCAGATTTTGTGTCATCACTTGATACAACCACATAGAACCTTCTTTTAATTTATCGAAATCGCGCTGTTTTAGTGTTAGTTTAATGATTCTAAAATAAGGTGGGTATTTATAAATTTGCCTATCATACAACTGTTCCTTATACATTCCTAAATAGTCGTTATTAGTCACTTGCTGAATGGTATTGTGATTAGGGTTATAGGTTTGTATAATCACTTTCCCTTGTTTTTCAGAACGTCCGGCACGGCCAGCTACTTGCGTCATCATTTGAAAACTTCTCTCAAAAGCCCTGAAATCAGGATGATACAACATATTATCCGCATTCATGATTCCTACCAAACTCACATTATCAAAATCCAATCCTTTGGCAAGCATTTGCGTTCCTACAAGAATATCAATTTCTCTATTCTTGAAACTATCGATAATTTTCTCGAAACCAAACTTCCCTCGTGTTGTATCCTGATCCATTCTTCCCGTTTTTGAACTTGGAAAAATGGAAAATAATTCTTGTTCAATTTGTTCCGTTCCAAAACCTTTTGTAGCCAAATCAACACTGGAGCAGGAATGGCAATGCGTCGGTTTTGCCATTGTATAACCGCAGTAATGGCAACGCAATTGGTTTTTATGTTTATGATAGGTCAAACTTACATCACATTGTTGACATTGCGGTACATGACCACACGTTATACATTCTATTATAGGAGAGTAACCTCTTCGATTTTGAAATAAAATTACTTGTTCTCCTAAGGCTAAGGCATTGGTAATTTCCTCAATTAAAACATCGCTAAAATGTCCTGTCATTTTTTTGCGAAAATATTTATCCTTTAAATCTACCAATTCAATATTGGGCATCATCACATTTCCAAATCGCTCCGAAATTTCGACTAATCCAAATTTTCCCGACTTGGCATTAAAATAAGTTTCCAAACTTGGTGTTGCAGAACCCAATAAAACCTTTGATTTATGCGAATGAGCCAAAACGATGGCCGCATCACGTGCATGATAACGGGGCGCAGGATCAACTTGCTTAAAAGTCTGTTCATGTTCCTCATCTACGATTATGAATCCAAGATTATGAAAGGGCAAAAATAGGGCCGACCTCGCTCCTATCACCACTTGGGCTTTTTCGGAATTTTGTAAAACCTGATTCCAAACTTCGACACGCTCATTATTGTTATATTTCGAATGAAAAACAGCTACTTTATTTCCAAAATAAGTTCTCAGCCTTCCCACTAATTGAGTCGTCAAAGCAATTTCAGGAAGTAAATATAGTATTTGCTGTCCAGAATCGAGATATTCTTCGATGAGTTTGATGTAAATCTCCGTTTTACCGCTGGAAGTTACCCCGTGTAAAAGACAAACGTCTTTTTGAGTAAAATTTTCTTTTATTCCATCAAACGCTTTTTTTTGCGCAGTGTTTAATTGAAGTAGTTCATTCGTTATTTTACCTTTGAAATTTACGCGGTCTTCTTGAATAAAATAATCCTCAAATATTTCCTTCTCTATTAATGCCTTAACAATCGCAGCCGAAGATTTAGTAGCTTCGACCAGTCTTTTTACCGTTAATGGCTTCTTTTCAGTAGCACTCAATTGAAAATAGCTCAAAACAATTTCCTTTTGTTTTTTGGCATTTTTAAGTGTTTCAAGCAATTCACTTAATCCGGCATTGGAATCGTATTTAGAATGCAAGCGCACGTACCGAACTAATTTGGGCTTATAGCTTTCAAGCATTTCTTCCTGAAGCACCAATATATTTTTATCTATCAATTTTTGAATAGTAGGAAAGATGTTTTTCTTGTTTAAAATTGATATAATATCTTGAACTGTTAGTGAATTTTGTTGTTGCAAGGCTTGGTAAACCAGATATTCATCATCAGAAAGGAGGTTTTCGTCAACAAATAAATCTTGCTTTTGAGAAATTACCGTTTCGCTTTCCAGCAAAAGAGCACTGGGCATTGCACCGCGATAAACGTCGCCAATGGCACACATATAATAGGAAGCAATCCATTGCCAATGTGCAATTTGGATTTCGGTTACAATAGGTTTTTCGTCAAGAATTTGGTGAATTTCTTTTGCCTCGTATAATTCCGGTTTATTTTCGTGAATTTCGATAACTAAAGCCGTGTAGATTTTATTTTTACCAAAAGGTACAGCCACCCGCATTCCTTTTTTTATATAATGGAATTCGGCTTCAGAAATACTATAAGTAAAGGTTTTGGCAAGCGACAGCGGTAAAATTACTTCTACGAAATACATGTTTTTTAGTTTAATAGTTTAAAGTTTCAGGTTTAAAGTTTTCGATTCCGATTACTAAACCTGAAACTTTAAATAAACATTACTAATTTTTAACTCTGTACCAGTATTGTGTTCTTCCAAATAATGAAATTCCTACGAATCCACGAACTTTAAGTTTATCTTTTGATTCTAAAGAGATGAAACATTTATAGGTTTTTCCGTTTTTAGGATCTAAGATTTTTCCATTTGTGTATTCGTCCCCTTCTTTTGTCAAACCTTTTATGATAACCATCCCAAGAATGGGTTTATTTTTATCACTTCCCGTACAATTGGCACACACGTTATTTTTGTGTTCCAAGTCTAAAATTTCAGCCACTTTTCCGTAGATTTTTCCGGATTTTTCATAGATTTCTACTATTGATTTTGCTTTACCGGTTTCGTCATCGATGGTTTTCCATTTTCCGATAACGGTTTGATTTTGAGCATAAAAAATAGTTGTAAAAAATAATGCTGCGATAATTAAAATGTTGTTTTTCATAATGTGTTTTTTTTTAGCCCTGATGGAAGCGAAAATCCTTTCTAGTCCTGAACTTGTTTCAGGATCCTGAAACAAGTTCAGGACTAGAAAGATTGAAGCGAACAGCAGGAAATAGCTCCTAAAAACTATTCTTCTTTTTTAATTTTTAATTTGTTTACTGTAGCGTTTAATTCGAATCCCAGAAGTAATATCATACAGTTGATCCAAATGTAAAACATTAGGATTAATAATGTACCTATTGACCCGTACAATTCATTATATTTTGAAAATCGTATTACCCAAATTCCAAAAATATAGGAATCCAAAAGAATCAGAATCGTTGTAAAAACCGAACCAATTGAGATAAAAGCTCTGTTTTTGTCATGTTTTGTACCAAATTTAAACAGTATGGAGGTGGTGGCCAGTATCATGAGAATTACGAATGCATATCTCCCTAAAATAATCAATTGATTGACATCGCTAAAAACCGTTTTTTGAATAAATACCTCGAAAACTACAATTGTTGAAATGGTTACTATCAACAACAATGACAACAATAACGACATGCCTAAAGCGACTATGTATTGATGTATAAATCCTCTTTTGACAAGGACATGACGGGAGGATTCAAAGCCTCCAAGAATTCCATTCAATCCATTTGCCATCAAGAAAATAGACAATATAAAACCAGACGATAATAATCCCGAATGACTGTTGTGAAGAATATCATTGATGATTTTATAAATGGCATCATAGGTATTTGGCGGAACTCCTTGCCTCACAAATTGAAGAAAGTCATTTTGAAAACCTTCGATGGGAATGTATGGAATAAGATTTAATATGAACAGTGCAAAGGGAAATAATGCCATAAAAAAACTAAATGCAATGGCACTCGCGTGATAGGTCAAGGCACTTTCTACAATTCCCAATCCGTACAATTCTAATAAATCATATAAAGACAATCCTTGCAGCCAGGGGAGTTTTATCTTTTTTAACCCTTGGGCAAGATTCCGTATTACGGGAATTTTCTGCAATCTATTTTCTATTTCTGCTGACATAAACTAAATTGCTTTTAAACTCAAATCCATGTTATATACAGAATGTGTTAATGCTCCGGATGAAATATAATTCACACCACATTCCGCGTAATGACGGATCGTTTCTTCATTGATATTTCCTGAAGATTCCGTTAAGCATCGATCTCCGATTAAGGCCACTGCTTTTTTAGTATCTTCATAATTAAAATTATCTATCAAGATTCTATAAACACCTTCACTTTCCAAAATCTCTTTGATTTCTTTCAGGTTTCTGGCTTCGACAATGATTTTTAAATCTAAATTATTCTCTTTGAGATACGCTTTGGTTTTGGCTATTGCCAAAGTAATTCCACCTGCAAAATCATTGTGATTATCTTTCAACATTACCATGTCGTACAAAGCAAAACGGTGGTTTTCGCCTCCGCCAATTTTCACTGCCCATTTCTCACAAGCCCGGAATCCCGGAGTTGTTTTACGAGTATCAAGAATTTTAGCTTGTGTTCCTTCCAAAAGCTTTACATAAGTCTTAGTTTTAGTAGCGATAGCAGACATTCTTTGCATCGAATTGAGAACTACCCGTTCCGATTTCAAAATGGATTGGGAACTTCCCGAAACATAAAAAACAATGTCACCTTTTTTTACTGGCATCCCATCCTCAATGAAAGTTTCTATTTGCAAATTCGGATCCACAAATTGAAAAACCATTTTGGCAAAAGCCACACCTGCAATTATACCATCCTCTTTTACAAGCAACTTGGCTTTCCCTGTTGCTATCGCTGGAATACAAGCCAAAGAGCTATAATCGCCAGGACCAATATCTTCCCGAATGGCATTCTTTATTAGTATTTGTAACTCGTTTTCGAACTGTGCTTCGCTAATCATTTTATAAGAAATTTATTGGAAGGCTAAAGTAAGATATATTTTGTGGATTTGAAAATATGTGCGCTTGGTTCTTAACAAAAGAAACAAATAAATCTATTTTTAACAAAGCATCGTCCAGTGCGAAAGATGAATCTGAAACGGAATATTGAATTAGCGATTCTGCATATCAACATTCCACATAAAATAAAGAGATTAAAACGAATTAATCAGAGCTATTACTTTGGAATAAATTATTAAAATCTTATATTTGAGTTGTAAATATCAAAAAAAAACTGACTATGAAATCTTTTTTAATCCTCCTTTTTGTATCCACACTACTATTAATTTCTTGCAAAAAAGAAATCGAACCACAAAATAGCATTACTCCAACAAATATGGTTCCATTTACGGAGGTTGGTAAACAGATGCGAAATGAAGCAGCAATGACGTCCCAGGCCAAGCAAAACTCAAATGTAGTCAATCAAAATCAAGCAGTAACAGCTCCGATTTCTGTTGCCAAAGGGATGAATCCTGCGCATGGTCAACCTTTACATCGTTGCGATATAGCCGTTGGAGCACCGTTAAATTCTCCTGTTGCCGTTACTAAAAATACACCATCAACGCAGCAAATAACTCCCCAACAAAGTCAATCGGTCGCAACTGATCCGGCAAATACTGCTACAAGTACAGTAATTACAACGCCCACTCCTGAGGGAATGAACCCACCACATGGTCAAACCAACCATAGATGTGATATTGCTATTGGTGCACCGTTGCCAAAATCTTAAAGCGCTAGAGAAATTTTAAAAAATTTGAATTCACAACAATTGATTTCAGTCAAAATAAAACTGGAGCTTTCGCTTAAAGCATAATTTTAAAAAATAACCACGATGGAACCTCTTTTGATTTTCGAATTTAATTTAAACAATGACATCAGTAGTTGGAAAATTGTCAATGACGTAGTGATGGGTGGTAAATCAGAAAGTAAATTCTACCTTAATCAGGACGGAAATGGAACTTTTGAAGGCAAAGTAACCTTAGATAATAACGGGGGATTTTGTTCTGTGAAATATAATTTTGAACCAATTACCCTAAACAAAAACAAACGTATTTGTATCCGTCATAAAGGAGATGGCAAAAAGTACCAATTTAGAGTAAAGACCAATCTTGGTGATTCCCAATCTTATGTATATTCGTTCCAAACCTCTACTGACTGGCAAACCACTGAGATTCCAATTTCCGAATTGCATCCCACTTTTAGAGGTCGTAAATTAGATATGCCGAATTACGACGGCTCAAATTTAGAAGAAATTGCCTTCTTAATTGGGAATAAAAAAGAAGAGAATTTTCAATTACTTATTGATAGAATTGAGGTCTTATAATTTAAAAACTTCAAGAGACCCAATTGATCCTCTGTAAAAGTTAAATCACCATTCAGAATCCATTAAAAAAAATTAGGAAATCTATTATTTAAATGTTCCTTCCAAAGATACTATTCATAAAACCTCATAATATTCTATCTTTGCGACTCTGAAATTCCATAAAATGAACATTAAATTAATTGCTATTGGGAAAACCGATAACAAAGCTTTACAGTCCTTAATAGACGATTATACCAAGCGTTTGTCGTTTTATATTAAGTTTGATTTGGATATTATTCCTGATATCAAGAACGTTAAAAACTTATCTGAAAGTCAACAGAAAGAAAAAGAAGGTGAACTGATTTTGGCAAAAATAACGCCGACAGATCAACTTATTTTATTGGACGAAAACGGAAAAAACTTTTCCAGCGTTGGATTTTCAGAGGAATTACAAAAAAAAATGAACTCCGGCGTAAAGACTTTAGTTTTTGTAATTGGCGGTCCTTATGGATTTTCGGAAACTGTTTATGGCAAAGCACAAGGAAAAATATCGTTGTCTTTAATGACTTTTTCACACCAAATGGTTCGGTTGTTTTTTATTGAACAGTTGTATCGCGGATTTACAATTTTGAGAAACGAACCGTATCATCATCAGTAAAAAATTGTTTCAGGTTTTCTTTGTTTAAAGTTCCTAATAAATAAATTCTTGATTACTTTTCATATCTAATTTTAAACTTTCAATAAAAATTTTATCTTGAATATAACTTCCAAAACTTAAATCTTTATCAAACCTAAATAAAAAGGTAGTTGCAACATCTTTGGGTAAAACGTTGTTAATTAAATCTTGTAGTCTTTCCTTTTTGAAAACTTGATTTTCAATTAAAATCTCATTATTCTTATTGAAAAATATGATGGTTCCAATTGGTTTCTCTAGTTTGTAAAACACATTCGTAAAAGGAATAAAGGCTAAGTTTTTACCAATAGTATCAGCGTAGGAATAATAATTTTGGGCTTTTTCATTTTTATGCGCTTTTTCTTCACGCTTTTTTTGTTGCAGTTTTATGACTTCAGGAATTACCAATCTCAAAGGCAAACGTCTGTCTATGTTGAAAATCCAATTGGTTGAAATAATTTCGTTTTTCCGGTTTACTTCTGCCAAAGTATCCTTTTCCTTTGTTCTAAAAAAAATATAGATTGGCGAATGATCTTCTACATTTTTGACAATAGTTGTATGCGATTTCGGCAATAGAATATCTTCTTTGTTTCCACACGAAACAACTATAAAAAGTACAATCAGAGTAAGGTATTTCATATTTATTAATTGATTTTATTAAATAAAGTAACGCATTCCATTGCTTCTTTTACATCGTGAACACGAAGGATTTTTGCTTCTTTTGATAATGCTAAAGTATTTAATATTGTTGTTCCGTTTAAAGCTTGTTCGATACTGGTATTTAAGGTTTTATAAATCATTGATTTTCTGGAAATTCCAACTAAAAGTGGCAACTCAAGCATGTTAAACAATTCCATTTTTTGAAATACTTCATAATTTTGGTCTAATTTTTTGGCAAAGCCAAAACCAGGATCGATAATTAAATCATTGATTCCAAAACTTCTGGCTATAGAAATTCGTTCCGAAAAATAGAACAACATTTCTTTTATAATATCATCATAAACAGTTAACGTTTGCATGGTTTGAGGCGTTCCTCTCATATGCATCATAATGTAAGGAACATTATATTTTCCGATTACCTCAAACATTTTATCATCTAAATGTCCTGCCGAAATATCGTTAATGATTGCAGCACCATTTTCTATACTTGCTTTCGCCACTTCGCTCCTAAAAGTATCAATGGATAGAATTGCTTCTGGAAAATGTTTCAGAATTAAATTAATAGCTGTAACAATTCTTGAAATTTCTTCCACCTCAGATACGAACTCGGCATTTGGTTTACTGGAATAGGCGCCAATATCGATAAAGGTAGCACCCTCGTTTACCATTTTTCCGACTTGAGATAGTATCTCGCTCTCATTTTTATACTTTCCCCCGTCAAAAAAGGAGTTGGGAGTTACATTCAAAATCCCCATTACTTTGGGAGTAGATAAGTCAACGAGTTGCCCTTTGCAATTAATATTCATTATTTTAGTGTTCAGTTACAGTAAACCGTTATCAAAAAATTCTAGTTTCAAAATCATTAATCCTCATTCAACATTATTTCTCGTTCATTCTTAATTTAAAAAAAATATGCTATTTTTGAGGAAATTTTAGACAAATATACATCAATAATGAAGAATACTTCAAAGGAATACGATAACGTAATTGCGATTTGTCGTTCACTGTTTATCAATAAAATGAAAGATTACGGATGTGCTTGGCGTATTTTGAGATTGCCTTCATTGACTGATCAAATTTATATAAAAGCGCAAAGAATCAGAAGCTTACAAGAAAATGACGTTCGTAAAATTGACGAAGATGAAACAGGCGAATTCATCGGGATTATCAATTATTCCATTATGGCTTTAATCCAATTGGAATTAGGCGTTGTTGATCAACCTGATTTAGATGTTGAAAAAGCAACTGAATTGTACGATGCCAAGGTAAAATCAACCAAAAATTTAATGGAAGATAAAAATCATGATTATGGTGAAGCTTGGCGTGACATGCGTGTCAGTTCGCTCACTGATTTGATTTTGCAAAAACTACTTCGTGTCAAACAAATTGAAGATAATAAAGGAAAAACATTGGTTTCAGAAGGAATTGATGCTAATTATCAGGATATGATTAATTATGCTGTTTTTGCACTTATTCTAATGGGATTTGGAAATAAAAATTAAAATAAAACTATGAAAAATATATTTACTCAGTTCTCGCGGATTTTCGTTGGATTATTATTTATTATTTCAGGATTAATAAAACTGAATGATCCTATTGGTTTTTCTTATAAACTGGCGGAGTATTTCAGCGAACCGGTTTTTAACATGCCCTTTTTTGTGCCATTTGCATTAGCAATAGCTTTATTTTTAGTTACTCTTGAAGTTGTGTTGGGTGTAATGTTACTCATTGGTTACAAATCAAAATTTACGATTAACAGTTTGTTATTATTGATTGTTCTTTTCACATTCTTAACCTTTTATTCTGCTTACTTTGACGTAGTAAAAGATTGTGGTTGTTTTGGTGATGCTCTGCATTTAACCCCTTGGCAATCCTTTACCAAAGATGTGGTTTTGTTATTTTTTATACTGATTCTATCTTTTAATAAAAAATTGGTTAAACCGTTATTTGGAAATACTATTCAAAATATTTTGGCCTTTGCAAGTATAGTTTTATGTGCATTTATGGGATATTGGGTTATCAACCATTTGCCACTGAAAGATTTTCGTCCGTATAAAGTAGGGACTAATATCCAAAAAGGGATGCGAATTCCAGATGGCGCTCCAAAAAGTGTAGTCGAAATGGTGTTTGTCTATAAAGTAAATGGTGTTGACACCGAATTTACCGAAAAGGATTTGATGAAAATCCCAGCTGGAGCCACTTTTGTAGATAGAAAAGACAAAGTAATTACAGAAGGTTACATCCCTCCTATACATGATTTTGCGATGGAAAAAGACGGATTAGATTATAAAGGTGAATTTTTACAAGAACCAAAATTGGTTATCATGGTATCTTATGATTTAATTCATGCTGACAAAGCAGGCTTAATGAAACTCGAAAAATTAAACTTGGAAGCAAAAGTAAAAGGCTACAAAGTAATAGGTATGACGGCTTCAACCCCAGAGGATATCGAAAAGGTAAAAAAACAATTTGGATTCACTTTTGATTTTTATTTCTGTGATGCAATCGCTTTGAAAACAATCGAAAGAGCAAATCCAAGCATTGTAGTTCTAGAGCACGGAACTATTCTTCAAAAAGTACATTATAATGACATTTCAGATTTGAAATTTTAATATTTTTTAAAGTCTAAGGTTTAAAGTTATAAACACTTTAAACCTTAGACTTTTCTTCTTTTGACTCAAGAAACATTTAGGGAATAAGTGCTTTTTGAGTTTTCAATAAAAAAAACGTTTACAAATTGCATTTTAAATTTATTGAAGTCAAATTTTTATTAACTATAACGATATTATATTTGGATTTTTGATTTCTGCTTTCAAAAATTGTAATTCTATATATCTCTTTCCATTTCTTTGTTTAACTTTACTAAAATTAAAAAAAATGAAAAAAATATTCGCTTTATTCATAGCTTTCGTTGCGATTTCTTGCACGAATGCACAACAAAAAACAGCCTTTTCAAAAGAAGCTTTATCAGAAACATTATTAGCAACCAATGATAGCCAAGTTGCTTTTAAAGATATCTTAAAAAAATACAAAGGCAAAACTTTGGTAGTGGAAGTTTGGGCTTCTTGGTGTGGCGACTGTGTAAAAGCAATGCCAAAAATTAAAGAATTACAAGCAAATAATCCAGATGTGGCCTACGTATTCATTTCAATGGACAAAGCTGCAGATAAATGGAAAACAGGTATTGAAAAACACGAATTAAAAGGAGAACATTTCATGGCGAATGATCAAATGAAAGGTGTATTTGGAAAAGCGATTGATTTAGATTGGATTCCTAGATATATAATTATTGACAAAACAGGGCAAATTGTTCTATATCGTGCAATAGAGACGGATTTTGACAAAATAAATGAAACTTTAAAAAAATTGAAATAATAGTCCGTCGACGATTATTTTGATGACATAAACAGCGAAAAAACTAAAACTAAATAAAAAACACTAACTAAAATGAGAAAGAAGATTGTAGCAGGAAACTGGAAAATGCATAAAAATGCAGAACAAACTGAAGATCTACTGAATGAGCTAATCGCTAAAATACCAACAGATACAAACGCACAAGTTGTAGTAGCCCCTACTTTTGTGAACTTGGCTTCTGCTGTTGATCATTTAGAATTTACGAATATTGACGTTGCTGCACAAAATATGCATGAAGCAGAAAGTGGCGCTTTTACAGGTGAGATTTCTGCAGATATGTTACAAAGTGTAGGCGTAAACACTGTTATTCTTGGACATTCTGAACGCAGAGCAATTTTTAATGAAACTGATGCTTTAATCGCCAGTAAAGTAAATACAGCGCTGGAGCATGATATGACTGTTATTTTCTGTTTTGGAGAAGAATTGAAAGACCGTCACTCTAAAAATCATTTTAATATTGTTGAGAATCAATTGAAAGATGGTTTATTCAGTATTGAAGCTTCAGATTGGAAAAATATTGTTTTAGCATATGAACCAGTATGGGCAATTGGAACAGGTGAAACTGCTTCACCGGAGCAAGCGCAAGAAATGCACGAATTCATCAGAGAAACAGTTCGTAAAGCTTTTGGAAGTGATATCGCAGAGGATGTGTCTATCCTATATGGCGGAAGTGTAAAACCAGAAAATGCAAAAGAAATTTTCTCTAAACCAGATGTTGACGGGGGTCTTATTGGTGGAGCTGCACTAAAAGCAGATGATTTTGTAGCAATTGTAAACGCTATTTAGAAAAATAAATAAATTTGAAAAAGAGGTTTGAAAGTATTCAAACCTCTTTTTTTTTGGTTTTCATTATTCAATGGAAATAGATAATACTACCTTTGCAAAAAAAATAAACATGTCAAACATTTATATAGGCTACCATTTTACTATCGAGCCAAAAGACTCGAGCGATAGCGAACAGGCGAAGCAATTGGGTTCAGAAATATTAATTGCCGAATTGGGAGAAAAAGCATTTGAAAGTTTTACAGAAACTGAAACTGGAATATCTGCTTTTGTTCAAAAGGATTTATGGGATGAAAATATTCTTGATAATATCTATATTTTACAATCTGAGGAATTTAAAATCGAATATACTTTTGAAGAAATCGAACAAGTAAATTGGAATGAGGAATGGGAAAAGAATTTTGAAGCAATAGATGTGGAAGGGAACTGTCATATCCGTGCGCCTTTTCATCCAAAAACTGATGCCGAATTTGACATTCTAATTGAACCAAAAATGAGTTTTGGAACGGGTCATCATGAGACCACGCATATGATGGTTCAACATTTATTAGAAATAGATATTACCGGAATGAAAACCCTTGATATGGGTTGTGGAACAGCAATATTGGCTATTCTTGCAGAAATGAAAGGAGCACAACCAATTGACGCCATCGATATTGACAACTGGTGTTATTTGAATTCAATAGAAAATGCAGAACGCAATAAATGTAAACATATTACAGTTTATGAAGGAGATGCATCATTATTGACAGGTAAAAAATACGATTTGATTATCGCGAATATCAATCGAAATATTTTGTTGAACGACATGCAAAGTTATGTGGATTGTTTAAATGACAAAGGAACCTTGCTTTTAAGCGGTTTCTACGTTGAGGACATCCCATTTATCGATGCTTCTTGCACCGAAAAAGGTTTAACTTATGTTAAAAAATTAGAAAGAAACAATTGGGTTTCATTAAAATACGTAATTTAGCAGTAACTTTTATGGACACTAACAGAAGAAATCATTGGGACATTGTTTATGAAAAAAAACTACCCAACGAAGTAAGCTGGACACAAGAAAATCCTAAGACCTCCGTTGATTTTATCCGAGAAAATAATTTAGATAAATCGGCGAAAATTATTGACATAGGAGGTGGCGACAGTAGACTCATTGATTATTTATTGGAAGAAGGTTACGAAAATTTAACTGTTTTAGACATTTCATCAAAAGCATTAGAACGAGCAAAAACTCGTCTAGGAAATAAAGTAACAAAGTTACTTGGATCGTTTCAGATATCACTGAATTTATACCCAATAGCCATTACGATATTTGGCATGACCGGGCAACATTTCACTTTTTGACCACGGAGGATCAAATAAATAAATATATTGCAATTGCTCAAAACTGGATTACAGGATTTTCAATTGTAGGAACCTTTTCTGATAAAAGACCTACTAAATGTAGCGGTCTTGAGATAAAACAATATACAAAAACAGCTCTTGAGAACCAATTTAACAGCAATTTTGAAAAGGTGGAATGTAGTAATGAAGACCATAAAACGCCCTTTGAAACAATACAGAATTTTATATTTTGTATGTTTAGGAAAAAATAAATCAACTGTATTTTTATTTAAACCCAAATTATGTAAAAATGAGTACTAAAGAAAAAGTAAGAGAAAAAGTTAGCAAAAAAGAAGTAACATCTATTAACAACGAAATAGTCGTATATAATGATGATGTAAATACTTTTGATCACGTAATAGACACACTAATACGTGTTTGTCAACATACCGCAGAACAGGCGGAACAATGTTCTTTAATAGTACATTATAATGGAAAATGTACCGTAAAAACTGGTCCCTATGATAAGCTGAAGCCGCAATGCACACAACTACTTGAAGCGGGATTGAGTGCTGAAATAGTTTAATTATTGGTTTTAATGCCATATAAAAATTATTAATTCAAAATTCCAAGTTTAAAATTCGTTGAAAACATCGAGAATTAAGCTTGGAATTTTCGATTTTGAGCTTTAAACTTCAGTATTTTTTTGATTACTGTGAAAAGCAAACTTTTGAAAATATTTTTTCACAACAAAGACCAATTTATTTAAAAAGGGCAACTTCTTTTATTTTTATCAAAATCTAATTGTCCAATATTATACCGTATAAATAAATTATTTACAATACCCCTAAAAAATTTACAGTTTTATTATATATTTGAAAAAATAATAAGAGTAAATGGAAGAATACGGTAAAATTTTAGTTTTTGTGATGCCCATTTTTTTAATTTTAATCCTGTTAGAAAAACTATACGGGCACTACAAGGGAGAAAATACATCTCCTAATATGGATTCTATTTCTAGCGTAAGTTCAGGAATGGTAAATTCCGTTAAAGACGTTTTGGGCCTAAGTATTACTCTAATATCGTATGATTGGATTGCTTCAAAAATTGCCATATTCCATTTAGAGGCTACTACTATCGCTTATATTGTTGGTTTTATAGCTATTGATTTTTACGGATATTGGAGCCATCGTTTGTCTCATCAAATTAATTTTTTGTGGAATAAACATGCCATTCATCATAGCAGTGAAGAGTTTAACTTAGCTTGTGCTTTACGTCAGCCTGTATCAAGTTTCGTCAACTTATTTACCTTTTTATTGATTCCCGCAGCACTTTTGGGCGTTCCATCAAAAGTCATTTCTATTACGCTTCCTATCCATTTGTTTCTACAATTTTGGTATCATACGAAACACATAAAAAAAATTGGTTTTCTTGAAAACATTCTTGTTTCGCCTTCTCATCACAGGGTACATCATGCTATAAATCCAGAATATATGGATAAAAACCACTCTCAGATATTTATAATTTGGGACAAGTTATTTGGAACTTTTCAAGAAGAATTAGAAACGGTTCCTCCTGTTTTTGGCATAACTAGGCCAGCCAAAACATGGAATCCAATTCGGATTAACTTTCAACATTTGAGTTTATTGATTACTGATGCCTGGCGTGCGGAAAATTGGAAAGATAAATTTACCATTTGGTTTAAACCAACGGGGTGGCGTCCTGAAAATTTTGAAGAAAAATATCCCGTACATAAAATTACAAATGTTTATGATTTTGCAAAATATGGTACAAATCATTCCACAAAATTAATGGTTTGGTCCATGACTCAAGCCTTAATCACCTTATTATTTATCACCTATCTTTATAATTCTATTGCAATAATTGGTTTGCCAAATGTATTTGTATATGGCGCTTTCATCTTTGTTACTGTTTATAGTTATACGGAATTGATGGACACAAGGAAGATCTCAATATTCTGGGAAAGCATACGATTTATTTTTGGCATTGGGATTATTTCATTTTTTGGTGACTGGTTTGGTATGAATCAACTATTCCCTTATGCCAATTATATCATTATCGGATATCTTACGTTATCCTTAATAGCCTCCCTCTACTTTGTCAGTGTGAATTTCGAAAAATAAACAGTAGTTGTAGCATAATCTTAAAAACATTTCATGAGAAGTACCTTATCATTCAAAGCCTATATTGCAATTAGTTTCGTTTATCTTTTATTAATTATTATGGGCAGAGAAGACATATCTTGGTTTATAAAACCATTTTTGATACCTTTTCTTTTTCTTGCCGTTTATTCTTGCGGAGATTTCCCTTCTAAAAAATTCCTTTTAACAGCTTTAGTATTTTCTTGGATTGGAGATGTTGTTTTACTTTTTGCTGATAAAGGTGAATTGTATTTTATAATCGGATTGGTTTCTTTTTTATTATCTCACATTGCTTATATCTTATTATTCAGCAAACAATTACGAATATATTCAAATAGAAACAAGGCCATATTTTGGGCAGGCATCACTGCAATTATAGTCTACCTAATGGTAATGCTTGCTATTTTATTACCAAGACTGGGTTATCTAAAAATTCCTGTTATTGTGTATGCAATCGTTTTATCTACGATGCTTTTAGTTGCTTTTAAAGGGTATTTAAAATGGAACGGTCCCGCAAATATCTATATTTTATTAGGAGCAGTTATTTTTGTTTGTTCCGATAGCATACTGGCTTTTAATAAGTTTTACGAACCTCTTAAATTCAGTTCTCTACTAATTATGTCCACTTATATCACCGCTCAATATTTAATCGTTGTTGGTATTTTAAAATTAAACAAAAAAAAATAGCACTCTCTTTTTTGAAAATGCTATTTTGAATAACGCTTTAGGATGATTAATGAGGTAGTTTATCCTTGAATAATCCATATATAAAAGTTCCTAACAAAGCACCGAAAAAGATGATTAGGACACTCCAAAAACCAGCGCCAAGAAGAATGAATATGGGCCCGGGACAAGAACCTACAAGTGCCCAACCCAGTCCGAAAAATATTCCGCCAATCCAATAACGGGTAGAACCTTTTTCTTTGTCCTGAATTTCTATTGGTTGCCCTTTTATGTCCTTTATATTGTTTCTTTTTATAAGTTGAATACCAATGACTCCTGTAGCAATTGCCACAGAAATAATTCCGTACATGTGAAACGATTGAAATTGAAACATTTCATAAATTCGATACCACGAAACTGCTTCTGATTTGGTGAGCACAATTCCAAAAACAAGTCCTACAAGTAAATATTTTAATACGTTCATATTCTAAAAAATTAATGGTAATAAAAAATGCGCCATAATTAACCCTCCAATAAAAAATCCGATAACGGCTTTCAGTGACGGAAGCTGTAAATTACTCAATCCTGATATGGCATGACCTGAAGTACAGCCACCTGCATAACGGGTTCCAAATCCGATTAGAATTCCACCAATTAATAGAATAAGAATGCTTTTTGGAGATTGCCAAATTTGGCTTCCAAAGAGTGCATCCGGCATCAGCTTTCCGTTTGGAGCATCGATTCCTAATTGTGCTAACTGGGCAATAGTTTTTGGGTTTATACCAACATTTGAAGGATCACTCATAAAATGAACTGCTACAAAACCACCCAACATTGCACCTAAAACAACCACTAAATTCCAGCGCTGTGATTTCCAGTCAAAATTAAAAAAAGAAACATATTTCCCTGCTCCTGCCATAGAACACAACGAACGCAGATTAGATGACATTCCGAATGCTTTCCCGAAATAAATCAGACAGAGCATAATCATTCCTATTAAAAACCCGGAAACATACCAAGGCCAAGTTTGAAAAATAATATTCATATTGTTTATTTTTTTACAAAAATAAGGATTCTGCTTTTTAAAAATATCACAATTAAGGTACAATTCTTGTTATAAGTAGCGAAACCGTTTGAAGTTCTGTTTATATTTGTGGTTAAATTAGTGTTTACTATTTTTAATAGGAATAAAAAACAAAATATGCCTTGCTTCAAAAAGTAAGTAAATAAAGAAATATATGAAAAAAACGGTCCTTTTTATCGCTTTGGCAATTGTCACTGCATCTTGTGTAAGCAGTAAATCTACTTTGAAAAATGTAGATGATAACGCCCCTGTTCTCACATTATCTCAAAACAATACTTTCATAATTACGGAATACAGCAAGGACAAAAAATATGGTTATGATCAAGATTACCCCATCAATATTTTTTACCGAACTACTATAGATGACTCCATTAATCAAGAACGGTTTTTAAATGCTTTAGCAGGGCCAAAAGGCGAAATAATCAATTATACAAAATTAGAAAGCTGTTGTCCTTTCCCAACCAAAAGAACCGATTTGGGTGCTGGTTTTCTAGACGTTTATGAATTAAAATGGAATGGTCAAAAAAAACCTGTAAAACTCTATTTGAACATTTACGAGAAAGGAATTTTAATGGTGCCTGTTGGTCTAAGTTTAAAGAAAAATTAAATTATAAACGAGCCCCCTAGCCCTGATAGAAGTGAAAATCCTTTAATTTTTTTCTCTAAAAAAATAAAAGATTGTAACGGATAGCAGGAAATAGCTTCAAAAAAATACTAAATCATATTTTCTAATTACCTTTGCACTTTCAAAAAACAACTACTATGAACATACATACTATTCCACAAATCAAGCATACTGAAAGTGGTAATTTCTTTCTTCTGGCAGGACCTTGTGCCATAGAAGGAGAAGAAATGGCAATGCGTATTGCCGAAAAATTAATTGGCATCACTGATAAATTAGAAATTCCTTTTGTTTTTAAAGGTTCATTTAAGAAAGCGAATCGCTCGAGAATTGACAGTTTTTCTGGAATTGGAGATGAGAAAGCATTGAAAATCTTGGAAAAAGTATCAAAAACTTTTGGGGTTCCTACTGTAACGGATATTCATACCAATGAAGATGCCGAAATGGCTGCGCAATACGTTGATGTGCTTCAAATTCCAGCATTTCTTGTTCGTCAAACTGATTTAGTGGTGGCTGCTGCCAATACTGGAAAAGTGGTAAACCTGAAAAAAGGGCAGTTTATGAGTCCTGAAAGCATGAAACATGCGGTACAGAAAGTATTGGATTGTAACAATCAAAATGTAATGGTTACGGATCGTGGAACTATGTTTGGGTACCAAGATATGATTGTTGATTTTAGAGGTATCCCTACCATGCAACAATATGCGACTACAGTTCTGGATGTAACACATTCGCTACAACAACCCAACCAAACGGCTGGGGTAACAGGAGGAAGACCAGATATGATCGAGACTATTGCCAAAGCAGGAATTGCTGTTGGCGTTGATGGGATTTTTATAGAAACACATTTTGATCCCGCTAATGCAAAAAGTGACGGGGCTAATATGTTGCATTTAGACTACTTTGAAAATTTAATGACCAAATTAGTGGCTATCAGAAAAACTGTAAATCAGTTTTAAATTTAGTTATAAAAGCACATTGAACCATTTTATGTTCAACTGAAATATATGGGAGGCTGCCTGTAAAATGACAGCCTCTTTTTGTTTAACCCATTTTTTATTTAAATGATAGTGATACGTTTTACTTTAATTATAAATTTGCTTATATCATTGCTTTATTATAAATAATTATTAGCTAAATTTGAAATAATGTTTTTTTCTAAAATTAAACATTTCATAAAATTTGTATTGATCTAAAACCCCAATAAAAACAACTTTTAAATTCAATGACTATAAAAAAAGCAAATCCTGATCCAGACGGGACCTATCACTTTGATAATTTTTTTAATATCTCCGCTGATTTTATTTGTATTGCTGGGTTTGACGGTTATTTCAAGAGAATAAATCCCGCCGTTTCAAAAGCTTTAGGTTATTCAGAAGAGGAATTGTATGCTAATCCCATAAGTAGTTTTGTTTATGCGCCAGACCTTAAAATTACATTAGAAACGAGGGAACAAGTATACAAAAACAAGCCGCTTTTAAATTTTGAAAATCGATATTTAACCAAAAATGGAGCCATTGTCTGGTTATCATGGACCTCAATGCCTGTGGAGTCCGAAAAATTAGTTTATGCGATTGCCAAGAACATTACCCATAAAAAAAGAATTGAAGAAGAGCGCAACTTACTTCTTAGCAATCTTACGCAAATTAATAGGGAACTTACCGTTTTATCACACAAAACCTCCCACGATTTAAAATCTCCCATTAACAATATGCTTTCCGTTTTTAGTCTCATCGATGTTTCTAAAATCAATGACCCGGAAACATTGGAATTAATTAATATTCTTAAATTAACCAGTGAAAACTTAAAACAAACTTTAAACAGCTCAATTGATGAACTTATTGAAAATGAGAGTATAAATGCTCATGTAGTAGAATTGAATTTAAGTGAATCACTCAATGAAGTACTTATGTCCATAAATTCCTTGGTACGTGATTCAAAAGCAGTTATTAATGTTGATTTTTCAGTTTTTGAGAATATTAATTTTAATAAAGCCTATATGAAAAGTATTTTTTTGAATTTATTAACCAATTCGATTAAATATGCAAAACCACATCATGTACCTGTTATTACTATACAATCTAAAACAGTCAATGGAGTCAAACAATTAATTTTCTCAGATGAAGGACTTGGTTTCGATATGGATAAAGTGAAAGATAAGATTTTTGGATTGTATGAAAAATTCCACACTAACATTGATAGTAATGGTATAGGACTGTATCTAGTTTACAATCACATCACCAGTTTAGGTGGTCGAATTGCAGTTGAAAGTAAAATAAATGAAGGTGCTAAATTCACAATATCTTTTAAATACTGAGAATTTAGCATTCATAATGGACGTTATAACTTCTCATTGTTAAATTTTAGACTTAACAACCTCGATCCCACTTTGATCTATTAAGTACATTAGCGAAGCCATTGTTGCCGCTCCTAATTCTAATTCTCTTTTATTGACAGCATCAAATGTATCATTCAAGGCATGGTGATAATCAAAATAACGTTGGGAATCTGGTTTTAAACCTGCTTTCACAAGCGTTTTAGAAGTCAATGGTCCAATATCTGAACCAGCATGTCCTTTTACAAAACTATGGATTAAATACGGTTCAAAAAGATCTTTCCATCCTAGAATTTTATTAAAATTAACATCATCACTTTCTAAAGAAAAACCTCTGGGACTGAACCCACCTGAGTCACTTTCTAATGCAAAAATGTGGTTTTCTTTGTTGGCTTGAGCCAATTCTTCGTATTTTTTTCCGCCTTTACCCCCGTTTTCCTCATTCATAAAAAGTACAACACGGATTGTGTTTTTCGGTTTATAACCCAAGTTTTTAAAAATATTTACGACCTCCATACTTTGAACCACTCCTGCTCCATCATCATGAGAACCATCGGCTAAATCCCAAGAATCAAGATGCCCACCAACAACCATAATGTTTTCTGGATGTTCACTTCCTTTTATCTCTCCTATGACATTATAGGATAAAACATCATCCATTTGTTTACAGGATTGTTTAAAATAGAATTTTAATTTGGGATTACTTTTTAATTTTTTGCTCAATAATTCCGCTCCGTTTGTACTAATAGCGGCAACCGGAATGTATTGTGATTTTGGAATATCGCCATAACTCTGTGCTCCTGTATGAGGAAAATCATCCAATCGAAGATTCATAGATCGTACAATCGTACCCAAAGCACCAAATTTTGAAGCTTCTTTGGCTCCTGTAAATCTTTGGTCTACACAGCCACTATAAGCATTAAATGTTTCTATTTGTTCATTTTCCATCGGTCGGTTGAAAAAAACTATTTTCCCTTTAATTTTAGCTCCTAAAGCTTCTAATTCTGTTATGCTGTGCACTTCAATTACTTCAGCGGTAAGTCCGTTTTTTGCGGTAGCAACAGAACCTCCCAATGCACAAATAGGCACATTTATTTTAGTATTATTGTCTTGAATGAAAGCAGTTTCTTTTTCGCCACGAACCCATTTTGGCACCATCACTTCCTGAAGATAAACCCGGTCAAGCCCTAATATTTCCAATTGTGTTTTGGTATACTGAACCGCTTTCTCCGCGCTGGCCGAACCTGATAAACGAGAACCTATTTTATTGGATAAGTAATCCAACCAAGAATAGCATTTTGAGTTGGTTAATGATGATTTGTAAATTTCTTTTAACGTTTGCTCCTCTTTAGTTTGTGCAAAAAGAGTAATTCCATTCAAAAATAATACTGCCAGAAATGTTGCTTTTCTCATAAGGTGATAGATTGTGATTCAAAAATTTTGCTAACTTTTAATTATTTATTTGCATCGCAAGTTCGACATTCCTGCATAATTATATATTAAAAAATCAAAAAAAATCCTGCAAGATTTTAGATACTTGCAGGATTTGATAATTTAGTTAATTGGCTCAAAACTTATTGCTGTCCCTCCGCCTGGTGCCAAATTCAAATTAATTTTCGATTTGCTTGTTACAAGCATCGTTTTAATTTTGTAAGCGATAGGGTTATTCTTCCAATCAGCATCTTTTGCATCTTCATAAATAATCGCTTTATACTTTTTTCCTTTGGTAAGAAAATCTAATTTTATTTCCGATTTTCTAGCATTTTCATCTGTGATTGCTCCTAGAAACCAAGATTCTTTACCTTTTGCTTTTCTCGCAATTGTTAAATAATCCCCTGGTTCCGCCTGTAAATATGTACTGTCATCCCAATCTACTGCTACGTCTTTGATAAACTGAAAAGCATCTGGATATTTTTCATAATTTTCAAGTAAATCAGCTGCCATTTGAATTGGAGAATACATTGTTACGTACAAAGCCAGCTGTTTTGCTAATGTTGTATGAACTTGCTCTGTTTTATTTTTGTCATAATAACTCATTTTTATTTCAAAAATTCCAGGCGTATAATCCATTGGCCCACCCAAAAGTCTTGTAAATGGTAAGATTGTTTCGTGCATAGGTGGATTTCCTATACTCCACGCATTAAATTCAGTCCCACGAGCGGCTTCGGCAGCAACATAATTTGGATACGTTCTTCCGTAACCTGTGGGATGTGATGATTCATGTGAGTTAATCATTAATTTATAATCGGCTGCACGTCTGGCAACAAAATTGAAGTGATTTACCATAGTTTGTCCATCATGAAATTCTCCTCTTGGTATAATTTTACCTACATAGCCCGTTTTTACCGCAGGGTAATCATATTTAACCATATTCTCGAAAGCACGGTCCAAATGGCGCTCATAATTAGCAACAGAACCTGATGTTTCATGATGCATAATCATTTTCACGTTTTTTAATTTGGCGTAAGCCGAAAGAGCCGCAATATCAAAATCCGGATAAGGTGTAGTGAAATCAAAAACTTCTTCCTTCCAATTTCCGTTCCAATCTTCCCAACCTACATTCCAACCTTCTACCAATACGCCATCAAAACCATTTTTGGCTGCAAAATCGATATATCTTTTGGTGTTCTCCGTCGTTGCGCCATGCTTTCCTGAAGCTTTTGGTGCGTCGGCAAAATTAGTTGCATTTTGTGACCCTGCATAATCCCAAGTTGATTTTCCTACGTGCATTTCCCACCAAATCCCCACATATTTCATTGGTTTTATCCATGAAGTGTCATCAATTTTAGAAGGCTCATTTAAGTTTAAAATCATTTTAGACCCTACGATATCTCGGGCATCATTACTTATCATAATAGTTCGCCAAGGTGATACGCAAGGCGTTTGCAAATAAGCTTTGTCTCCAATGGCGTTAGGCACCAATTGAGCTGTTAATTTGTAATTGTTGACATCTACATTCAAATGCATTACAGGATAGTTCACAACTGCAGCCTCAAAAATATTAACATACAAACCCGTCGGAGATTTCATCATCAAAGGTGTTTGTACCATATATTTTCCAGGAATGGATTTCACACCAATACCATTATTCATGTTTATTTTAGAGTTGTCAATTTCTGAAAGCTTCGTTTCATTATACTCATATTCATTACTGTCAAAATCTCCTGGAATCCAGAACACTTTGTTATTTTCTGTCAAATTAAATTGAGTAACCTCATCGGAAATAATGAAATAATTCAAATCCGCTTGTTTTGGAAAATCATATCTGAACGCTACTCCCTCATCAAAAGCTCTGAAAATGATATTCATTTTTACATGTGTTTCTTTTTGAACAAGAGAAACAGTAAGCTCATTGTAATGATTAACAATATTAGATTGCTCTCCTAAAACTGGTTTCCAAGATTCATTGAAAGTTGCCGTTTTTGAACCAACAATTTCAAATTTAACATCTAAAGCCGGTTTATCCTTTAATTTTATTCCCAAAGCACTTTCCAAAACGACCGCTTTGCTTTTGTAATTTACCGAATAAGTTGGCTGACCATCTCCTGCTAATTTAAAATCAACCGAAATTTTACCGGAAGGAGACTGAACGCTTTGGGCACTCAACATACTCATGGTAAAGGCAAGTAAAACTGATAATAATTCTTTCATTTTGAATGTTTTTTTGAACGTACGAATATAGCAAAAATCTAGGTTTTCTAATCGCTTAACATATCACAAATTTACCTTTTTTGTTAAAAAAAACCCTCCGGTATAAATACTGAAGGGTCGTCATTAAATAAACAAACCAAATTTATTTAATCAACTCCAAACTAACTTTCTTCTCTGCATTAGAATCAGTGCCAACAAAAATTTGAAATGCACCAGGCTCAGCAATAAATTGTAAATCAGAATTATAAAACTTCAAATCTTCGACAGAAATTTCGAAGGTTACCGTTTGTTTTTCTCCTTTTTTAATAGCTATTTTTTGGAATCCTTTCAACTCTTTTATAGGTCTTGTAACTGAACCTATAAGATCCCTTATGTACAATTGAACTACTTCTTTACCATCATAATTTCCGGTATTGGTAACCTCAACAGTAACGTTTACTTTTTCGTTAAAATTTATTTTATCCGATGAAATTTTAAGATTCGAATAGTCGAAAGTAGTATAACTCAATCCAAATCCAAAAGGAAATAAAGGTTCATTTCTTTCGTCGATATAATTAGATCTGAATTTTTCGAATTTCCCTTCTTTGTTCCCTAATGGTCTTCCCGTATTTTTTTGATTGTAATAAATAGGCACCTGCCCTACACTTCTAGGAAAAGTAGCAGTCAATTTTCCTGAAGGATTTTCATTTCCAAACAAAACATCAGCAATAGCGCTTCCTGCTTCACTTCCTGCAAACCAAACATTAAGAATTGCCGGAACAGTTGCATTTTCTTGATTTAAAACTAACGGGCGACCATCAAATAAAACTAAAACCACTGGTTTTCCTGTTTTCAATAATGCTTGTAATAAGTCTTTTTGAGCTTGTGGAATTTCTAGATTGGTTCGGCTGCTGCTTTCTCCGCTCATTTCAGCAGATTCTCCAAGAGCTGCAACGATTATATCTGATTGATTGGCAATTTTCAATGCTTCCGCCAATAATTCTTCTTTTGTTCTGTTATCTCGGTGTAAAGTCTTACCAAACATTGTTGCTTTTTCTTCAAATGCGGGGTCATAATCCAGATTACTTCCTTTGGCGTAAAGTACTTTTGTAGTATTTCCAACTACCTCTTTAATTCCGGCTACTAATGAAACCGATGTTTGCATATTAGTAGCAACACTCCAAGTACCTGCCATATTTTCCTTGGCATCAGCCAATGGTCCAATCACAGCAATAGTTCCTGATTTTTTCAAAGGCAGCAATTGGTTCTGGTTTTTAAGTAAAACCAAAGATTGAGCAGCAATTTTTCTAGCTTCAGCTCTATTACTGCTTGTGAAAATTTCTGTTTTTGCTCTTTTTACATCACAATATTTGTAAGGATCTTCAAACAATCCTAAATCATATTTGGCATTCAAAATAAGTCGAACCGCACTATCAATTTGTTCGATATTAACTTTTCCTTCATCCAATGATTTTTTTAAAGTAGTAAGAAAACCTTCGCCTACCATATCCATTTCAACTCCGGCATTTAGAGCCAACGCAGATACCGTTTGCAAATCGCCCATTCCGTGTTCAATCATTTCAGGAATTCCTGTAAAATCAGTTACTACAAAACCTTTAAAACCCCATTGTTTTCTCAACACATCAGTCATCAACCATTTATTTCCAGTTGCAGGAATTCCATCAATTTCATTGAAAGATGCCATAACCGAACCTACACCCGCATCAACAGCCGCTTTGTATGGAGGAAAATAATCATTGTACATTTTTATTCTGCTCATATCTACCGTGTTGTAATCACGTCCCGCTTCCGGAGCACCATACAAAGCAAAATGTTTCACACAAGATAAAATGGTATTGTTTTTTGACAAATCATCTCCCTGGTATCCATGAACCATTGCTTTGGCAATTTGGCTTCCCAAATACGGATCTTCACCCGAGCCTTCAGAAACTCTACCCCAGCGCGGATCACGAGAAATATCAACCATAGGGGAAAAAGTCCAGTTGATTCCATCGGCACTGGCTTCTTGTGCAGCAATTTGAGCACTTCTTTCAATCAATTTCATGTCCCACGTACAAGATAATCCTAGCGGAATAGGAAAAGTCGTTTCATAACCATGAATAACATCCATTCCAAAAAGCAAAGGGATTTTCAATCGGCTTTTTTCAACTGCAATCTTTTGTACTTCTCTAATCTTCTGAACGGACTTGATATTGAATAAACCACCAACTTTACTTTCTTCAATATTTTTAGCCACATTAGAGCTATTGGCAGCTCCGGTTGTAATATCTCCCGAAGTTGGCAAGTTTAATTGCCCAATTTTCTCTTCCAGAGTCATCTTAGAAAGTAAATCTGCTACAAATTCAGTCCTTGGTTTAATTTTAACTGTTTTTTTGGCAGTCTTTTTTTGGCTGTAGCCAAAAAGTGAAAAGCCCACCAGAAGTATAATTAATTTAATTTTCATTTTATATCTGTTTTTATCTGTTTAAACATCCAATCGTAAATTTCTTGGTTGTCATATACTTTAGACCAACTATCATGTCGCGCATCATCGAAGATGGTTAGTTCGACATTGGCATTACAGGATTTTAATTTTTTATAGATCGTGATCGCATAATCGACATTGACAACATCATCTAGCAGACCATGAAAAATTCGAGTCGGTATGTTCTTGATTTTACAATCTTCTATCATTGGAACTCTATCTACAAAACCAGCAATTGGAACCAATGCAGCAAAAGTTTCGGGATGTGCAAAAGCAAGATTCCAAGCTCCCCATCCCCCCATACTCAAACCCGTTAAGTAAATTCTATTGGCATCTATATTATTTTCTTTTTGAATTTTTAAAATCAATCGATACAATACTTCTTCATTCCAATATTCATTCTCAGGACATTGTGGCGCTAATATATACGCGTCGAGCTCGTGATTTTTGATGTATTTGAAAGGACCGTGAACTTTTACTTTTTCGATATCCGTTCCTTTTTCACCAGAACCATGAAGAAAAATAATCAGTGGTTTTTTCCCTTTGGTATTTGCCGGAATGTGCAATGCATAACCTAATTCATGTTTCTCAACGATTTCGGTTTTTATTTTCCCATTAACATCTGACTGAGAAAAGGAATTCAATGAAAATAAAAAGGCAATTATTATAATTTTATACTTCATGATTCCTTAAAAATTATATTTTCCGGAATGAAAACCAAGTTTTACTAAACCTTGTTTCACCTCCGGCGAATTCATAAATAATTTCCATAATAAGCCGGTACGATAATTTTCAATCATTGGCGCTATTGTACCCTGATCGATTGCTAAATACCGTGGTGTTACCCAATTATAATGCGGTGAAAAAGCATCATAAGGTCCCGCGATTCCAACTAAAGAACTCTTTTTCTCATCATATAAATAATGTAGAAATTTCATTGATTCTGTTGGCGTATACGGAAAAGAGGATAAGGCTGCTGTTGGTGAAATTACTCCTAAATCATTATTTGGCTGATGCGCTGAATATCCTGTCGATCCGTCACTATTTCGAGAATAACTTGCCGTCAATCCCCAACATTTATCCGAATATCCATTCCATTGTTTTGGATTGGCTATGCAATATTGGTTGATGATTTTAGAATGATTTTGCGTCAGTGCCCAATAATCTGCATATTGATCCGTCAAGTTAGTAGGATCTAAACCTAAATAGGAGTATTGAGCCCAGAACAAAGGTCCTACATTACCGGTTGCTCCATTATAATTGAAAATGACTGGAATTCCGTATTGCGAACCACCATTTACTATTGCGCCATTTCTTGCCCAAGCTTGATGATACGCTGCAGCAGGAATAGGATGTGTAGGAGACGCGGCACCCATTATATAGGTAATTAAACATTCGTTGTATCCTTCCAGTTTAAAATTCATTTCCCAACCGTAAGTAGGTGACCAATGCCAGTATAACGCATTTTCGCCTTTAGTATACCAGTCCCACTCAACGCCTTTCCATAAATTATCTGCTTTAGTGGCTAAAGCCTGTTCTGCAGTAGTTCCATTTTTGAAATATTCTCTAACGGTTAATAAACCCTGACATAAAAAAGAGGTTTCTACTAAATCCCCTCCATTATCTTTTGTTCCAAAAGGAATTACCTTACCTGTAGTTCCATTTATCCAATGTGACCACGCACCGTGAAAACGATCCGCATTTTCTAAAAAAGTCAAAGCAGTTGTAAGTCGAGAAACAGCTTCAGTTCGATTAACAAATCCCCGCTCTACACCAACGACTATTGACATTAACCCAAAACCTGAACCTCCGGTAGTAACTATATTAGCTTCAAAACTTGGATCATCAGTTAGGTAACGCTCTCTTGCTAATTTTGAATTGGTTTCAGCATAATCCCAAAAATATTTGATAGCATCTTTTTGAACCTGATCCATAGCTTCGGTATCTGTTAAAACAGGTACAGGAGATGTGGGAGTTGTTGGCAATGGCGTACCTCCACCACTATTTCCTCCAGGAGATGAAGACGAACAAGAATTTAAAAAAATCACAAAAAATATTAAGTATAAACCGTTTTTCATCTTTAAAAAATAATAGGATTAATAACTAAAAAATACACACCTAGTTTTATGCAAACCAGGTGTGTCAATAAATCTTTATCTGTTATCTTTTTCTAATTTATATAAAGCAACAACTTCATTGTCAGAAAGCGCCGTTTTATAAATTCTGAACTCGTCCATTAAACCTGTATAGTTAAGCATCCAACCATCAGCAGCACCCCAAGGAGCTCCTAAATGTTGTTGAAATCCACCAATAATGAATTTTGAAACATTCGAATTAGCGAGTTCGCCATAACCAACTCCACCAGTAAGAGGATCACTTGCATATCGTTTTGCAATTGAAGCAGGCAAATCAAGCTTCTTTCCATCAATGTACATACTGTAAGTTGAACTAGTTCCACTATACGTCCATACTACATGTTTCCAAGTTCCAAACATATTAGCCAAAACATTAGCACCACTGTGTTCTATAAACTGACCTGACCAAGCAATACTGGGTGTCACATCTTTTTGAAGATGATTTTTCATTAACATAGTATTTGCTGGACCTGTACCTTCAATCAAGGAGAAAATATTTCCCCAAAAATCTGTGGTTTTTGGTAGCATAAATAACGATTGTGCTCCTCCTGTATGCGGATTTGTATTAATCCACATAGAAACTGTAATACTTTTTATATCTACCAAAGAACTGGCTACAGTACTGTAAGCTATAAAAGAATTTGAAGAACCTTTATACGCCTGTCCTTTGATTCCAGCGCCGTAACTTACATTTGTTCCAACTCCACCAGTGACACTATTTTTTGAATCAGAAATAGTATTCTCAAAACTAAATTTAGCGATCAAACTACTGGCAGCAACAGCATCTGAGTTTTCATACCCACCAATTGCCTCATAAGGAATTGGACTGTTTACTTTATCTATACTATCCTCATTACAGCTCACAAAAAATTGAGAAGCCAGAACAGAAGCAAATAAGAAAATATATTTATTTTTTTTCATTTTTACTGTTTTTAAAAATTAATAACCAGGATTTTGTGCTGATAATCCGTTTGATTGCGTAATGAATGCTTGTGGTAATGGAAACAATTCATGTTTACCGGCAACAAATGTTTTACCATCAACAGCAAACGCAGCAATGGCTTGACCCGTTCTTACTAGATCAAAAAATCTATCATGCTCGAATGCCATTTCAACTCTTCTTTCTTTCCAGATTGCTGTTCTAACAGCAGCTTGAGATGCTGCAGTTGTATTCCCTAATCCAGCTCTTGCTCTAATTTGGTTTATCAAAGGAATAGCCGCAGGAGTTTGGTTTAATTCATTTAATGCTTCCGCTTTCATTAGAATTACTTCAGCATATCTCAAATATTTGATATTCACATCAGTTTCCCAACCATCTGTAAAAGCAGAAGAATACGCTTTGTAGTTGTATCTTTCATTTTCAACAGTAACTGGAACAACTCTGCCATCATATAAAGTGGTACCTCTAAAAATGATTGTTGCATTTTTTCTAACATCGCCAGTTTCATAAGCATTTACTAAACTTTGCGATGGAGTATTGAAACCCCAGCCCCATCCACCATTACCACGAGCACCTTGTGTATTGGAATATCCTGAGATTCCTTTGGCTGGTGTTGAACCAGTTCCTTGAATTTCAAAAATTGATTCGGCATCATTTTCTCCCGCTAATCTATACATAGAAGCATAATTTGGAACAATAGAATATCCGGTAACCAAATTACAGTTGTCCACTACTTTCTGCCAGTTTTTTTGGTACAAATTTACTTTTGCTAACAATGCGTAAGCAGCTCCTTTTGAAGCTCTTCCTTTTTCAGCAGCAGCGTATTCCGATTTGTTTGGCAATGCGGCGATCGCTTCTGTCAAATCACTTGCGATAAAAGCATACACTTCGGCACTTGTTTTGCGTGTTAGTTGCATGATTCTATCTGCATCCGAAGATGGATTTGGCAAATGATCTACAATTGGAACACCACCGTACGTTTTTACCAAAGTAAAATACATAAAAGCTCGTAAAAATTTAGCTTCACCCACCAATCTCGTTCTTAAAGCAGGATTGGCCTGATCTAATTGTGGAATTATGCTCAAGGCCTGATTGCATCTGTTAATCCCTTCATAATTAGCTCCAAAAATTTCACTTGTAGATGGCGTTGACGCATTATAGGTTAATGCATCCATCAAATCTTTATCTGAACCCGTATCTCCCGGAGAAGAACCTTTATCAGCATCATCAGAAGCAATACTTGACAACCCAATCCAAGAGAATGAAGTCATGTTCCAATCTAAAAACTTACTGTAGATTGCCGTTACAAAAGTAGCTGCTCCTGCATCATTATTGAATAATGCAATATCTTTCGTAGAAATAGACTCGGTTTGATCTACATCTAAATAATCGTTTGAACATCCAGAGAAAAAGTATGCGGATAGCACAAACATTGATATATATATCTTTTTCATTGTATTAAAATTTAAAATTAGCACCAATAACGAATGATCTTAATGTTGGGTATGCATCCAACTCAATACCTTGAGTTCCGTAAGGATCCCCATTACCATTTAATTCAGGAGAAAAACCTGAGAATTTTTGCGTAATAAATGGATTAATTGCATTTACATATATTCTGCAAGCATTTAAAAATTCTCCTTTTAATGGAATTTTGTATCCAAGGGTAATATTATTAATTCTAAAGAAATCTCCAGATTCTAAATAATAAGTAGAAGCTACCGGAACTAAATTAAATGGTCCAGGATTCACTGCAGTCGTATTGTTTGGTGTCCAAAAATCTGTCGCTAGTGATTCCTCAATATTTTCTCCGCTAAAGCGTTGTGCTTTTTTACCGTTGTACACTTTTGCTCCAGAGGTGCCATATCCGTCAACGGATAAATCAAAGTTCTTGTAGTTTAAACCTAAAGTAACACCGTAGGTGGAAGTTGGTAAAATAGAACCTACATACTTTTTATCTTTATTAGCATCTAAAGCATCTTGAGTCACTTTTGCACCTGCTGCTGTGTAATACAACATTTTACCATTAGTAGCATCAAAACCAGCATAGTCATACATATAAAAACTACCTAATGGCTGACCAATTGAGGTATTATCTAATAATTTTGTCCATTGACCATTTGCTAAATCTCCTCCAGTAATTGGTGCTAGCGTAGCATCTTTCAGCCCTGTCAATTTATTTTTGTTATTAGAATAATTACCGCCAATCCAGTAACTCAAATTGTCATTTATTTTATCATCCCAACGTAAAGCAACTTCATATCCTTTATTAGATACTTCCCCAACATGTGCTGGTGAAGAATTACTTATTCCAGAAGTCAGATAAGGTTTTGTATTTAAAATAACATTAGTTGTTGTTTTATTATACAAATCGAATGAACCTTTTAATCTGTTGTTCAATAATTCAAAATCGATACCTCCAGAAGTTTCCTCGGTAATTTCCCATGATAAACTAGGGTCAACCTGAGAATTGATAGTAGTTCCTTCATACAATATTGAACCTCCTAAATAACTACTTAATCCAGAAGAATAAGCTTGATTATTGAGCGGTACATTTTGATTTCCTAGTCTACCCCAGCCACCTCTTAATTTCAATAAATTGATTCCTTTTACATCAGCCATAAAATCTTCTTTGGTAACAATCCAACCTAAACCAAAAGCTGGAAAAGTTCCCCAACGATAGTCTTTACCAAAATTAGAAGAACCATCACGTCTAATTGTACCCGTAAACAAGTATCTGTCCATTAATTTATATTGGAAACGACCAAAATAAGACGCTATTTTATTTTCATTAAAAACTTCATCTTTATAACTAGTAACCGTTCCTACATAATCAACATCTTTCAAAGACCAATAATTAGCATCTGCATTTACATTTTTTCTTGCAACAGTCAATTGTTCTCTTGCTCCTCTTACTGAAGTCTCGATACCTGCTGTTACTTCAATGTCATGAACATCTGCAAAAACCTTATTATAAGTCAGGTAATTAGATAGGTTCCAATTGAAATACTGATTTCTTCCTTTAGTCAATAAATTAATATTCTTATCAGCCGGATAGATAATAGTAGCTAACTGACCTGGATTATTATTGGATTGCCAAATGGTTTTAGTGTCTTCAAAATTGTAATTTTTCCAAGAATAATATTCCCCGTTAAACTGAGAAGTAAATTTTAATGATTTTACAATTTCATAATCTAATTTCAAACCACCTTGTAATGTTATACTTCTTTGTTGCTCATTAAAATAGTCTAATTGAGCTACCGGATTACCAACATTGTTAAAAGAAGAGCCTGATGTTCCTGCAAAACCATCGTTTCCTACATAAGAAACACCATATTGCCCATTTGAAAATCGAACAGGAACTATTGGAGACTGTTTGTAAGCATTCGTAAATGCACTTAAAGGCTTTGGTGTTGAATTCGTTGAACCAAAACTTAAATTTTGATTTAACGTCAATTTTTTAGAAAGCTTAAATTCGTTGTTATTTCTAAAAGTGGTACGGCTGTAATCTAATCCATTAAGAATTGCTTTCTCTTGGTAATTTCCTAAACTGAAAAAGTATTTAATATTTTCCGTTGATCCGGAAACTGAAGCGTTATTTTGAGTATACGTTCCTGTTCTAGTAATTGCATCAAACCAATCTGTATTAACCGGTTGATCTTGTGAAAAAGTAGTCGTTTGCAAAGCGGCATTCGAATAATGAGCATATTTATTACTTCCCGCCATTTTTACTTTTTTCAAAGGCTCCCTAAAACCGGCATAGCTTTCAAATTCAACGGAAACCTTATCGCCTTTTCCTTTTTTGGTTGTAATAATGATTACTCCATTTGCAGCTCTAGTTCCGTAAATTGCTAATGACGAAGCGTCTTTCAAAATTTCATAAGATGTAATATCATTGGTATTGATATTATTGATATTTTCAGTAGGCATTCCATCTACAATGTACAACGGAGTTCTTCCTCCCAATGCTGTACCTAAACCTCTAATAATAACTGAAGGAGCACTGCCTGGCAAATCAGAAGAAATTACTTGAACACCCGCAGCTTTACCTTGTATGGCTTGAGAAGCATTCAAAACTTTAGTTTTAGATATTTCCTCCGCTTTTATTGAACTGATTGCAGTGGTATTATCAATCTTTTTTCTGGTTCCATATCCAATTACAACTACCTCTTTCAATTCCGTGTCTTTAGATTCTTTCATCGTTATAGACATAGAAGTTGAAGTTACAGGTATTGATAAAGCATCAAAACCTACCATACTGATTTTTAACATCTCACCTACTTTGGCATTAATGTTAAAATTTCCATCAAAATCAGTATCAGCTGAAGTTTTAGAATCAGTAGCAACTATCATTGCCCCTGGAATTCCAATTCCGTTTTTATCTAATACTTTTCCCTTGATTACTTGACCAGACATATAGGCTGGAAGTAAAATGAGTGCTAAAAAGCTAAAAATAAAATTTCTCATATATTAATAATTTGTTAAAGTTAGTGGAGCCAAATTAAATAATTACAACGTTATAGTAAGCTAAATGAAGTTACTACATGAATACATCAAAATGCAAAATTGAAACAAGAAATCAATGTTTTAGAGCAGCTAAGGAAGGAAAATAGAATGATACTACATCTTAATGATGTAGTAATGATGTATTGTGATTTGATAAAAAATCATCTTAAATAATATAGTACCGATAAAAAACAATGCTTATTTATAAATTTAATAAAAATTTAGACAAATTTTCATCTTGAATTAGGTTTAGTTTCTTTCTTAATCGATAGCGGTGCAACTCTACCCCACGAAAAGAAATATTCATCATGGGAGCAATTTCCTTAGAGGAAAGATTCATTTTTAAGTAAATACAAAGCTTAATATCCTTAGAAGTAAGATTTGGATATTTCTTAGACAGATTAATTATAAATTCATTATGAATCTGGTTCAGGTTTGCCTCAAATGTTTCCCATTCATGCTTATTTACTGCATTAATTTTAATAGCTTTTTTGATTTCACTTTTGAGTTTATTGAAATCAGTTTCAGTATCTAAAATTCCTTGAATATTCTCTATCATTTCACTTTGTTTCGCAATAGAAAGTGATTTACCTGCTACTTCAGATGATTTTGATTGTAATTCAAGTTCTAAAATATGCTTTTCATATTCTTGAACATTCAACTCGTTTTCGGCTTTTAATTCCATCTCCAGAATTTTCTTTTGATGTTTTAATTCTTCTTTCTGGAATTTCAGTTTCTGAGTGTATTTTATCTTATTCCATTTATAATAAAGATATAATATCAACCCGACCAAAATCAGGTATACTAAAATCATCCAAAAAGAAAAGTACCATGCTTTAGCTACGATGAATTGAAAATTAGAAACTTTATTATAATGTAAGCCATCATTACCGTAAATAGTCAACTCATGAGAACCACTACTGAGGTTATTCAAAATAATCAATCCTTCCTTAATAGGAATAAATTCTTTAGTCCCATTTATTTTATAAAATAGATCAGGTCTCGTCGCACCATAAATCCCTGAAATCACATGTATTCTTAGCTCCGAGTTATGCTTGATTTTTGATGTGTTTTCTACCAATAAATTATCATTGAACGCTTCAATCTTTACATTAGTTGTTTCCTTATTTTTATATTTTAATTGAAGTGAAATAAAACCATCATCTAGATTTAATAGATAGCTGTCGTTATTCTTAAATACTTTCAAGTTGCCATTGATAATTTTTCCTTTATAATATTTCTCCTGAATACTATTTTTGATAAATTTAGTATCATTTGCATAAATATGATATAAAAGTCCGTCTTGAAGCACCATGAAGTTATTTTCATCAATTGCAACAATATCTGAGGCCTTTTTGAAATTCGTATTAAACAATTCATTCCCTTCTAATTGATTGGTAATTGAATTATAGGTGTACCAAAAGTTATCGATTAGAAAGAGTATTTCATTTCGAAACTCAAAAATTTTTACACCAAAATCATTTGCAATTTTGCTGCGTTGGGTAACGTTTTCAACTTTGATGGTTTCGTATGCATCATTATAAAGAATTCTGTATAAACCTCTATTATTATCAGCAGCCCATATTTCATTTTTTCTATTTTGTGCCACATATTTAATTGGCTTTTGCACTCCCTTTATGACTATCTTTTGATTCAAATCATTCGCGTCTTTATATATGATTACACCACTGTAAGTCGCTTGCAGATAGGAATTGTTAATACTACTTTTTACCAAATTCCAGCCTCCATTTATAGTACTTAATTTGTAGAACAATCCTTTCTCGTATATAAAAGTCCCCTCATTGTGACCTACGAGATATTTACTATTTATTTTACTGATATTCCAGGCTTGTCCTTGCGTATTCGGAATAAGTGAGAACTGCTTGTCCTCATATTTAAAGACACCATGATTAGAAGCCATCAAATAACCTTTTGAAGTACTAGCAACAGAATAAACAGAACCCAAAATCCCAGAACTGTCATAAAAAATAGAAATCGGAGAATTGACTTCAATGTGGGCAATTCCGTTATCCAGTCCGAGCCACAAATCACTCTCTTTATCCTGACCAATACTTAAAATAGAATTGTTCATCAAGACATTATTTCTATTGATATTTTTATAAGATCCGTCATTCAAGTCTAGAACATAAACCCCTTTATTTGCAGTCCCAATAATCAGTTTATTGTTTTTTATAAATTGAGCAACATTGATATTTGCCGCTTTCAGAATATCATTTAAAGAATTTTCCCAAGGGTTTAAAACACCATTTTCCAAAACATAAACTCCATTTTTTTTTGTAAAAAAATACGTTTTATTTTGATATTTTTGGATGCCATGAATTACATTATTTTCTAAAACAGCTAGGCCGTTTACTTTTTCAAAATGACCATTATACATTTTATAAATTCCCTTTTCTACGGAAGCAATCAAAAGCTGATTGTCTACGATAAAACAATAGGAGATGAGGAAAGAAAACTTAACTTCCCTGATGGCTCTACCATCAAACATAAAAATTCCGTTAAAGGACTGAAAGTATATAGTGTTGTTGAATTTAAATATCTTCCAAATTTCTTCGTTGTTGTTGTCATCAAAAACCTTCTTGTCTTTAGAAATTGAAACGTACTGCATCTTTCCTTCTTTTCTAAACCAATACCCAAATTCTTTGTAGGAACCAGAATAAATCTTGTCGCCATCAACCATAATAGAACGAATGATTGTTTTGTTTGGCAAAGTGTTTTTCTCCCATTTAACACCATCATATCGTAACAAATAGTAATTATTTGCAAAATACATCGCATCATCATTTCCTTGCGCTACATTCCAGATCTGGTTATCGCCCTGATAATTTGATTTGCTGTAATTTTCAACAAAAGGCAGCAACTCTTGAGAATAAAGTTGGAACGAAAAAATATACAATAGAGATATTGTGGCAATTCTTGCTTTCAAAATGTGGCGTTTTATCTTCAAATATAAAGAGATTTCTTAAATAAAGGACATAAAAAAAGCCTTTGAATCCAGAAGCCATTTTCGAATATGAAATTTTTTAATTCTTAAGTAATTCAAATACCTGATTTGCAATTTCAATTTCTTCATTAGTTGGAACGACCAATATTTTAGTTTTCGAATCAGTAGTGCTAATTTCTCGGATTTCCTTAGACCGAATTTCATTTTTGGATTCATCCAGTTTGATTCCAAAATAATCCATATCTGTACAAACCAATTTTCTAATGTAGGAGGAATTTTCTCCAATTCCTGCAGTAAAAACAATAGCATCCAATCCATTCAAAGCAGCGGAGTAGGAACCAATATATTTTTTAATTCTGTACGCATTCATAGCTAATGCCAATTGACAGTCAACATTTCCATTTTCAGCATTCAATTCTATGTCTCTCAAATCGCTGTAACCGGTAAGTCCTAGCATTCCGCTTTGTTTTTGCAACATCGTATTGACCGCTTCCAGCGAATAACCCAATGAATTTACCAGATAAAAAATCACGGATTGATCTACATCTCCACTTCTGGTTCCCATAATCAAGCCGTTCATTGGACCAAAACCTAGTGTATGGTCGATACTTTTCCCGTCCTTTATGGCAGTCATGCTGCAGCCATTACCTAGGTGAATGGTAATAATATTACTGTTTTTATCTAAATGCGCGATTGCTTTTTCCGAAACATATTTGTGACTGGTTCCATGAAAACCGTAAACGCGTATTTTATTTTCCGTCAAAAGGTAATTTGGCAACGCAAATTTGTGAGCCACTACAGGTATTGATTGATGAAAAGCAGTGTCAAAAACGGCTACTTGTTGCGCATTTTTAAAGATTTCTTCGGCTACATTTATTCCTTCTAAATTAGCAGGATTATGCAACGGAGCTAAATCAAAAAGTTGTTTGATTTTATCTTTTACTTCGGTATTAATTACTACGGTATTTGAGAAAGCGCTTCCTCCGTGAACCACTCGATGCCCTACAGCTTCAATCTCATTCGTGCTCTTAATCACTCCAACTGTTTCATCCATCAACAACTTTGCAATTTTCTCCAACCCTATTTTATGGTTGGGAATTGGTAACGTTTCTTCTAACTTAGTTGTATTGGTTACATAACTTAGGTTTGAAGTCTCTAATCCTATTCTGTCAATCATCCCGGAACAAATGACTTCGTTTAAAGGCATGTCTATTAATTGGTATTTTATGGAGGAACTGCCGGAGTTTATAATTACTATTTTCATTTAAATTTTATTAAAAGATTAAAAAATTGAAGTAATAAAAGATTAATTTTTAATCCTTTTAATATTTCAATCTTTAAATTAAAAAGCTACAATCCTTGTGCTTGAATAGCCGTAATCACGACCGTATTTATAATATCATCAACCGTACACCCACGGCTTAAATCATTTACGGGCTTATTTAAACCCTGCAACATTGGGCCAATGGCTAATGCTCCCGTTTCCCTTTGCACCGCTTTATAGGTGTTATTTCCAGTGTTTAAATCCGGAAAAATCAAAACGCTGGCTTGTCCTGCCACTTCTGAATTTGGCATTTTACTTTTTCCCACTTCCATATCTACGGCAGCATCATATTGAATAGGACCTTCAATTTTTAAGTCGGGACGTTTTTTCCTCACTATTTCGGTTGCAGTTCTTACTTTATCAACTTCATCGCCTTTTCCGGATGAACCGGATGAATAAGAAAGCATGGCTATTTTTGGTTCTATTCCAAAAGCCAAACTCGAATCAGCTGAAGAGATAGCAATTTCTGCCAATTGTTCTGCAGTAGGATTTGGATTGATAGCACAATCTCCAAAAACCGAAACACGGTCTTCTAAACACATGAAAAATATTGAGGAAACCACACTGGAATTTGGTTTAGTTTTAATGAATTGCAAAGCGGGCAAAATGGTGTGTTGCGTAGTATGTGCAGCACCGGAAACCATACCATCGGCGTGCCCTTTGTACACCATCATCGTCCCAAAATAGGAAACATCTTCCATCAAATCTTTAGCCATTCCTAATGTCACGTTTTTGCCTTTTCGCAACTCAAAATACGTGTTAACATAATCATCATAATTTTCAGATTCTATTGGATTTATGATATCAACTTTCGAAAAATCAAATTCTAAACCCAACTCAGCTACTTTATTTTCTATTTGCTTTTTGTTTCCAATAATCGAAATATCAACGACATCCATCGCTAATAATCGAGAAGCAGCAATAATTATTCTTTCGTCATTTCCTTCGGGCAAAACAATGTGTTTTCGATGTTGTCTGGCTCTTTTTACTAAGTTGTATTGAAACATTTTTGGTGTCATACCTTCAGCTTCAAAAGTAATTAGCTTTTCAGCCAAATTATCCAGGTCAACGTATTTTTCGAATGTACTGATCGAAATTTCAATTTTTTGCTTGTTGTTCGCGTAAATTTTAGATTTGATCGATCCAATTTTATTGGTGATATAATAAGTACCTTCCTCAACGGCTATAATTGGAACAACAGTAGAGAGACCTTCTATTAATTTCAGAATACTGATCTCAGGTAAGATATTCCCTGTCAATACTATTCCGGAAATAGAAGGATAATTTACGGATTCATTCGCTTGTAGCGCGCCAAGTATGATATCAGCCCTGTCTCCTGGTGTGATTACCAGACTATTTTCCTTCAAATGCAATAAATAATTGCACAATTGCATTGCTCCTACACTGAAATTTCCGGTTTGATTGTTCAAGTGTGCGGCACCAAATAAAACTTTAGCATCTAACTCATTTACAATTTCCTGAAGTGTGGGATTATTCAAATTATGGATTAAAGGAATCGAATTAACTAAAACGCTCTCCGGCAGGCTTTTTTTCAATCCATTAGTTACCAATTCTATATTATTAGGTTGTACTTTATTAGCAATTACAGCCAATACTTCAACATCCTTTACCTTAAATGAATCATAAGCAAGATAAAGACTATCAATTAACTCTTCTAATGTTTTCCCCACGCCTGAACCCACAATAATCGTTGGAATACCAAGGTTTTTGGCAATCAAAACATTCATGTCCAATTCAATAACAGTCCCCTCTCCGGTAAAACTGGTTCCTTCTACCAAAACAAAATCAAAACGCTCCTCTAATTTTTTATATTTTTCAATAATTAAATCCAGAACCTCCCCTATTTTACCTTTGTTCTTTTTTTTGATTAGTTTACTTTTTGTAATCGCGTAAGCATCTTCAAATTGAATATCCAAACCAAAATGACCAATTACGGTTTCAATATGATTATCAAATCCTCCTTCTTCGGTATCTTCTATAATTGGTCTAAAATACCCTACTTTGGCAGTCTTACCAATTAGCATACTCATCAGTCCCAAAGTGACAATTGACTTGCCGCTATTTTCTTCGCTTGTTGCTATATATATGGCCTTGTTCATTTTTTTATTTTTATATTACTTCCAAAATAAATTGGATACAATGCATTTAATTACTAAAACCAACGACGTCTCTTAAAATAAATTATCATACCTATTACCACCAAAAACATAACTGCAACAACGGTGTAATACCCATTGCGGTAATGGAGTTCAGGCATAAACTCAAAATTCATTCCGTAAACACCCACAATAAATGTAAGCGGAATAAAAATTGCCGACACAATAGTCAGGGTTTTCATAATCTCATTCATCTTATGCGTTTGCGCCGAAAAAAAGAAATTAGATGCACTTTCCAATGAACCCATATCCGATTCTATTTGTTCCAGAAGCTCCAAACTTTTTTGATGCAATCGAGTAAAAAAACTGAAATTTTCTGCTTCTATGGAATTAAATACATTATCGTCTTTTATGCTTTTAATGTCGTACAAAGAATCTCGTAACGGAATAATAGATCGTTTCAGAAAATTGAAATTATCGCGATGCTTTTCAATTCTTTCGAGAATTATTAGGTCAGCACTGTTTTTTGAAAGGTTAATCAATTCTTCTACTTTGTCCTCTTCATTCTCTAAAGTGATATAAAAATTTTGCATAATGGAATCCAAAAGAATATACAAAAGATAATCCGCTTTTTTTGTCCTGACAATTCCGGAATGCGTTCTGATTCGTTCCCGAATGTGCATGAAAAAATCACTTCGCTTTTCCTGAAATGAAATCAAAATTCCATCTTTTATAAGAAAACTGATTTGCTCCACACTAATATTATCTGAATCTCCGGCTGGCAAGAGTGATTTTATATTAAAAAATAAAGTATCTGACAATTCTTCTAGTTTTGTTCTCTTCGTGGTATTTAAAATATCGGCAAGCATGAAATTATCGATATTAAAATAATCCCCGATAGACTTCATTAATTCAATATTATTCAAACCATGAATATTCAGCCAATTCGTTTTTTGTGTATTGATATATTTATCCAGATCCGAAACTTTAAAATCCTCATATTCTGATAAATCAAAATTGTCAAAAACAAACAACTGCATTTCTGATTCGTGGCTTTTATGAACCCCGGTATACTCTAGATTATAAGGCTGCAGTTTTCTGCCTTTCTTGTATTTAATTTTTCTCATCCAAAATTGTTTATCTAGTAATATTACGAAAAACTTTTATCAATGACTGACTACTCTAGCAATTTGCCACTGATAAAAAGCAAAGATATGCAGAAATAATAATTCCTTATATGAGATTAATCATGTCTGACTTATCAAAAAACATTTATTTCTGTATATAAAAACAAACCCGACCCCTTTTTGAAAGGGTCGGGTTAAATTTCATCAACTAAAATTTATTTTTTCTTCTTCGATGGTCCGGCAGAAACGAAAACAAACTTTTTATCCGCAGTAACGTAAACCATTTTATTTTCCTTTGCTTTGTTTTTCAATACCACTTCTCCTTGCTTGTTTACTATACATTCAAAACCTTCATTTCTAATTCGGTCTATTGTTTCAGAAACGGTTTGTTTGTCATCCAAAAAATGTATTTCAGTTATTTTTGTGGTAGTTTGTTCATTCGACAGCACTTTTGTTTTTGAAGCTAATTCACAAATTATTGAAACAGTTGTCAATGCAGCCTCGGTTTTTAATTTGCTTTGCAAGGTCTTTTTTTCTTGCCAAGTTATTTTATGCAAAATAATTCCTTTGGTCATAAAAGGTTCAATTTTACATTCTAATGGCAACTTGTCTACCTCAAAACTTTTCAGTAAAATCGTGTCTTTTTTAGCTCCTTTATTGGTGATAAACAAATAAAATTTATTCTTAACCATTTCTGCCGAAACATTATCTGATTTTGCAAAAACGGAGGAAGATGTTGCTTTTTTGGCTTTATTGGTCTGGCTGAAAAGAGCCGTACAAAAAAATGACAGGACAAGAAGTAAGATTGTTTTTTTCATAATTGCTTTAGATTTCAAAGGAATTGAAAATTACAATAATATTTGATACAAAATAGGCGCATCCGTTTTTAAACAAAAAATAAATTCCATAAAAAAACCGTTCACCAAAGGCGAACGGTTTTCTAAATCAACAGTAAAAATGCACCGCAGTGCATCTCTACGGGAAATTATTATTTTACTTCTTCGAATTCAACATCTTCAACATTGTCTCCTTGTGCAGCATCCCCTTGAGGTTGCGCTTCAGCTTGACCTTGTTCACCTTGAGCATACATCGCTTCAGTTGCTTTTTTCCAAGCAGCGTTGATGTTGTCAAGAGCAGTTTGAATTGCAGGAATGTCTTGAGATTGGTGAGCCATTCTCAATTCAGTTAATGCGTATTCTACAGCCACTTTGTTTTCGTCAGATAATTTAGAACCTAATTCTTTCAATTGAGTTTCAGTTTGGAAGATCATTCCATCTGCTTCGTTCAATTTTTCAGCTCTTTCTCTTGCAACTTTGTCAGATTCAGCGTTAGCTTCTGCATCTTTTTTCATTCTTTCGATTTCTTCAGCTGTTAATCCAGAAGAAGCTTCGATACGAATATCGTGAGATTTACCAGTTCCTTTGTCCGTTGCAGAAACTTTGATGATACCATTAGCATCAATATCAAAAGTTACTTCAATTTGCGGAACACCTCTTGGTGCTGGTGGAATACCATCTAAATGGAAACGACCAATAGTTTTATTATCAGCAGCCATTGCTCTAGCTCCTTGTAAAACGTGGATTTCAACTGTTGGTTGAGAATCTGCAGCTGTAGAGAAAACTTGAGATTTTTTAGTTGGAATAGTTGTGTTAGGCTCAATAAGAGTTGTCATAACACCACCCATAGTTTCGATACCTAAAGATAAAGGCGTAACGTCAAGTAACAACACATCTTTTACATCTCCAGAAAGAACTCCACCTTGAATAGCTGCTCCAATAGCAACAACCTCATCAGGGTTAACTCCTTTAGACGCTTTTTTACCAAAGAATTTCTCTACTTCGTCAGCAATTCTTGGCATACGAGTAGAACCTCCTACAAGAATAACTTCGTCAATATCAGAAACAGATAAACCTGCATCTTTAAGCGCTTTAGCAACTGGTGCCATAGAACGTTTTACTAAAGAATCAGTTAATTTTTCAAATTGTGCTCTAGTTAATTTTTTAACTAAGTGTTTTGGTCCTGAAGCTGTAGCAGTTACGTAAGGTAAGTTGATTTCAGTTTCAGTAGAAGAAGACAATTCAATTTTTGCTTTTTCAGCAGCTTCTTTCAAACGTTGCAAAGACATTGGGTCTAAACGTAAATCAATACCTTCTTCAGCTAAAAATTCAGCAGCTAACCAGTCAATAATTTCGTGGTCAAAATCATCCCCACCTAAGTGAGTATCTCCGTTTGTAGACAATACTTCAAAAACTCCGTCTCCTAATTCAAGAACAGAAATATCAAATGTACCTCCACCTAAATCGTAAACAGCAATTTTTTGATCTTTACCTTTTTTATCAAGACCGTAAGCAAGTGCTGCTGCTGTTGGTTCGTTGATAATACGCATAACTTTAAGACCTGCAATTTCACCAGCTTCTTTTGTAGCTTGACGTTGTGCATCATTAAAGTAAGCAGGAACAGTAATAACCGCTTCAGTAACTGTTTGACCTAAATAGTCTTCAGCAGTTTTTTTCATTTTTTGAAGTGTCATAGCTGACAATTCTTGTGCAGAGTATAAACGTCCATCAATATCAACACGTGGTGTATTGTTGTCCCCTTTTACTACTTTGTAAGAAACTCTTTTTGCTTCAGCCGAAACTTCTGAAAAAGAATGACCCATAAAACGTTTGATAGAAGCAATAGTCTTAGTTGGATTAGTTACCGCTTGTCTCTTAGCAGGATCTCCTACTTTAATTTCTCCACCTTCAACAAAAGCGATGATAGATGGTGTTGTTCTTTTTCCTTCTGCGTTAGGAATAACAACTGCTTCATTACCTTCCATTACAGAAACACAAGAGTTTGTCGTACCTAAATCAATTCCGATTATTTTACCCATTTTTAATATATTTAATTTTATTGTATACTAGTTTTAATGACTCGAAGTCGATAAGTCAATCTTTGTGCCAATGCAATACACCTCCTTAAATTGTCAGTTTCTGTTAAAATTGGCGTGAAAAAATCTGACAAGATGACATTTCAGGGGGTTTGTCATTATTCTAGAAGTTGTCATCCTTACACTACGACACTAAGCATAACCGAAGCTTGAATTTATTTTAGGAGCTGTATCCCGCTATTCGCTGTATCTTTTCTTTTTTAAAGAAAAAAAGAAAAGGATGCCGCTGTTATCGGGGCTAATGAATCTGAATCCTAATTTCTAGTTGTTGTTGTTTTTAAATTACTTTTGTAGATCGGCAATAATAACTCGTAAAATTTTAGTTTTCGCTTGGTCACTTCTTTATCCAACTTGTTGAATAAGATTATCTGCTTTGCAAATCTAAATGCAAGGGCAAGCGTCCCACTGGGCCCCTAAAGCAACTTTAACAAACATTTGAAATCAATCTCGTTGACCTTTCTATTTTACAATAAATAAACAGCGATTGGTAGAGAAAAACATCAAACCAATAAAGGCGGTTTAGCTGAATTTGAGTAATAGTTTTTAATTTGAAGTTGGCCTTGAAGTCGATTCAAACAGCAGGAATCCGAAAAATAAATCTTAATTTAGTCTTTTCAAGTCTAGAATTTGCCGAGCTATCGCAAAAAAATATCCACAAATTAAAAACTAAAAGCTAAAAAATGAAGTATAAAGCTAAATCAATCAGACCTTTCATAGGAGCCAAAGATTATGAACTATCGCGTAATTTTTACCGTGATCTTGGATTTCAGGAAATCACTTTATCTTCTGAGATGAGTTATTTCAACAAGGATGACTTAGGCTTTTATTTGCAAAATGCTTATGTCAAGGATTGGATAGACAATACAATGGTTTTTATAGAAGTAGAAAATGTGAAACACTTTTGGAACGAATTAGTAGCATTAGAACTTACATCAAAATATGAGAATATTAAATTAGTACCTATCCGTGAACTTGATTGGGGAAAAGAATGTTTCTTGCATGATCCTTCAGGAATTCTATGGCATTTTGGAGAATTTACAACGAAATAAAATACAAGAGACGGTATTTTGAGCTTGCCACAATACTAAAAATCCCGCATCCATTATGCACGTAAAATGTTGCGAAACCCATAAAAATATAATTGCAAAAACAGATAACAATTTTCCATGAAAGAAATCGAAAAACTTGATAATCCAGTTTGGCATTCCTTATCCGAGAGCCATCATAGTTTTGCTATTGACTACAATACTGTAAAGTTCTACCAACCGGATTATTGTCCGTTTGGAGGTTTTACAGCCGTTGATACCACCTACACCGCTATTACTGAATATTCTAAATTAGTAGCTAATTTCTTCATTGTTGGAGAAAAACCAAAAATTCCAAATTCTTTAAAATTGAACAAGGAATTAGTTTGCCTGCAGATGGTAGTTACTAATAAAATAAACATGGAAATTAAAGAAGAAATTGTGGAGCTTGGTCCTGAACATTACGAGGAGCTTTATGAATTAATTTGTTTAGTACAACCCGGTTATTTCAAAAAGAAAACATCTTTATTAGGAAGGTATTATGGAATTTTCAAAAACAACAAACTCATAGCGGTAACAGGAGAAAGGATGAAAATGAATCACCATATTGAAGTAAGTGCAGTAGTTACCCATCCTAATCATACTGGAATGGGATATGCAAAACAACTTACGACCCATACTGTAAATGCCATTTTTGATCAAAGCAAAAAACCTTACTTACATGTAGCCGTAACGAATAGCATCGCTATTGCACTATATAAAAAACTGGGTTTTACAACCAGAAGGAAAATTAGTTTTTGGAATATAGTAACATGAATTTTTATAATTTACTGATTTTCAGTTGCTAGATTCAAAACTTATTTATACATTAGCTGTAGATGAGGAGCACTAACTGTGAAAATCCCACTACCCCCAAAATCTTATTACTATTGACAAGTTAGAAAGCATTTTAAAACTTAACTAACTTTTAGGGTACATCAACTGTTTCAATAATGATGATTAAATGCTTATAAAAGCAAATAATTATTCTTTTTATCTTCAACATTTGTGTGATACTTTCATACCAACCTACTTTAAATACAATAATTTTTAATTAATTTAAACTAAAACTTATGTGTTTTTCAGCTAGTGCCAGTTTTGGAGCGGGTATAATTCTTGCTGCGGTGAGTGTTATTTCAATAAAGGAGGTAAGAAAACCATCTCAGATTTATTTCGCCTGTATTCCTATTATTTTTTGTGTACAACAATTTGTAGAAGGCTTTTTATGGTTAGCATTGACTAAACCTTTTTTTGCACCGTTGCAACAAATCACAACGTATATCTTACTATTTCTTAGCCAGGTTGTATGGCCATTGTGGATTCCTTATGCAGCATTAAAACTAGAAAAAGAACACCAAAATATAATTTTTCAGCGAGCGCTACTTGCAATTGGTGTTTTGGTTGCTTTTTATTTGGGATATTGTTTGCTGAATTATTCTGTTGAAGCACAAATTAGCGGCTATACAATTTCCTTTGCACAAAACTATCCAATGCAATATAGTATTCCTGCTGGCCTATTTTATATTATAGCAACTGTCGCTCCGCCTCTATTTTTAACCATTAGAAAAGGCTGGTTATTGAGCATCACAATTATTATTTCCTATAGTATCACTACCATTTATTACCAAGATTACATTGTCTCAGTTTGGAGTTTGTTTTCATTATTCATTGGTGTATCCGTTTTGGTAATTATGGATGAAATTAGGTATCCGACTGCGAAAAATTCCAAATACTATTATTCGAGTGATCGCAGTAAAAATTCCAGTATCTCCAATCAGGACTTTAAAGCTTTACATTAATTGGGATTTCAGATTTTCTCTAACGCTTTCAAACCATTCGTTTCTGAGGATACTCAAAATAATGCTGTCACGACGAACATCACTGCCTAAAGTTGGCATATGATTTCTTAAGACACCTTCTACTTTGCAACCTATGCTTTTCATGGCTGCAATACTACGCTGGTTCTTATTATCAGCGCGAAACTCGACACGTTCCATTTCTAAGGTTTCGAAAGCAAATTGTAAAAGCAAAAATTTGCAGTGTTTGTTGAGTCCGGTCCCTCTAAAATTTTTACCGTACCAAGTATAGCCCAACTGCAAGGTTTTGAATGGCAAACTGATATCATAAAAACGGGTACTTCCGGCATATTTCCCTGTTTTTTTGTCAAAAACAATAAATGGGAATTCGGTTTTATTCTCTTTGGCTTTTAAGGCAATTTGGATATAGTTTTCTAAATTCTCTTTTCCGTTGGCTCTTACCAAAGAATATTCCCAAGTATCTGGTTCATTGATAGAGAATTCCAATAGGTTTTCAATGTCACTTTCCTGCAAAGGGCGCAGCAAAACAGCTTCGTTTTCAAGAATAGTATTTTGAGGAAATTCTAAAATTGCAGTCATTATTTTTTTCGCTAATTTATAAAAAATCAAACACGATTAATATCGCTTTCTCTAATTTCCCTGCGGTTTTTTAGCCCAGATGGAAATGAAAAGCCCACGCTGTAAAAAAACAATTTTTCTTGTTGTAAAAGAGCGACCAGAGGAAGCTCCTTTTAGGACTTAGAAAAATATTTTTTTTATATGTGGACTTGTAATGTAGAGCTGGATTAGCTCCTAAAAATACTATTCACTCATTTCGTCGTAACGCTCCGGAACTTGCGGATCGTAAAGCGGACATTTGAATTCAGCCATGGTATCTACCAGAAGATCCATGGTTTTACCTTCGGTACCGTAGCAATCGATTTGGATGCTTTGCGGTGTAATTTCTACTTGAAAAGCACCTTTACCATTTGGGTTTTTCCAACTATTTTCGTCTACCTTGTCCCATTTTGAAAACACCGAATTGATTCTATTGAGAATAACAATAGTAGGAAGCTGCTCCAAACCATCCACTTCTTGTTGCTCTATAATGGCTTCATAAACCTCTTGATGGTTTAGATAAATGCCTTCCAAATATCTCCAAAAAACTAGTTCGTACATTTAAAAAAAATTAAAAGATTGAAAAATTAAAAGATTAAAAAACTCGTGTTAATTAAAACTTTTTAATATTCGAAAGTTCCGTATTCGCTGGTAATCGTCAGTTTTTTTGTATCGGCTGCTTCTACTCTTCCCACGATTTGGGCATCGACTTTAAACGATTTAGAAATTGAAATAATATCTTGAGCAACAGCTTCCGGAACGTATATTTCCATACGATGTCCGCAATTGAAAACCTGATACATTTCTTTCCAATCGGTTTTAGATTGTTCTTGTATCAATTGAAAAAGTGGAGGTACAGGAAATAAATTATCTTTTATAATGTGTAAGTTTTGTACAAAATGTAAAATTTTAGTTTGCGCTCCTCCGCTGCAATGCACCATTCCGTGGATTTCGTCGGACGAATATTTATCTAGAATTTTCTTGATAATTGGCGCATAGGTTCTGGTTGGAGAAAGCACTAATTGCCCAGCATCGATTGGTGAATTTTCTACTGAATCAGTCAATTTTACCTGACCTGAATAAATTAATTCTTCGGGAACTGCAGCATCAAAACTCTCCGGATATTTGATTGCCAAATACTTCCCGAAAACATCATGACGCGCTGATGTTAATCCGTTGCTTCCCATCCCGCCATTATAGCTTCGTTCGTAAGTAGCCTGACCAAAAGAAGCCATTCCTACGATTACATCACCGACTTTAATATTAGCATTATCAATTACATCCGAGCGCTTCATACGAGCCGTAACGGTAGAATCTACAATTATGGTGCGCACGATATCACCCACATCAGCCGTTTCCCCGCCAGTGGAATGAATGGTTACACCAAAAGAATCCAGCTCTTTGATTAATTCTTCAGTCCCATTGATGATGGCTGATAATACTTCGCCCGGAATCAGGTTTTTATTTCTCCCAATTGTCGAGGAAAGCATAATATTATCTGTTGCCCCCACACACAATAAATCGTCGATATTCATAATCAAAGCATCTTGAGCAATGCCTTTCCATACGGAAATATCGCCTGTTTCTTTCCAATACATGTAGGCAAGAGCCGATTTAGTTCCTGCTCCATCAGCATGCATAATCAAACAATACTCTTCATCTTGGGTCAGGTAATCAGGAACAATTTTACAAAATGCTTGTGGAAACAATCCTTTATCAATATTTTTTATAGCGTTGTGAACATCTTCTTTGGATGCCGAAACACCACGCTGTGCATATCTTTTTGAAGTATCTGAACTCATGTAGTCTAGTTGTGTAAGCTGCTTTTTAGCAGCGGGGTTGTGCGGCAAAGATAATTATTTTTTTGGGTTTTGCCTATCGGTATTTTGGAAGTATGCATAAGAAAAGATAGATCATAGTTACTAGCAAGAAGAAAAAAAAAAGTATTGACACTGGTATTGTGGGATACAATCCGACCTCCAATGTAAATAACAGGAGCATTATGGCGACTTAGTAATTTTACAAGTATTTGACGTGAAAAAAAGTATAGTTAAAAAAAGTCTAAACCTTACAATTAAATCGAAATAATTTGATAATTTTATAACACAAATCACTAACTAACAGCTATTTAAATTTTAATTACTTAGATACTGACTTCTTAAAAATTCAAATCAGGCCACGAATAAAATAGAAAATTAAAAACCACAAAATCATGCCTAAATATTTAATTGAAAGAGAGATTCCAGGTGCCGGTAATTTGAGCACAGAACAATTGAAAGCCATTTCTCAAACTTCTTGTGGAGTATTGGGCAAAATGGGACCACAAATCCAATGGATTAACAGCCAGATAACGGCTGACAAAATCTATTGCACTTATATTGCTCCCAACGAGGAGATGATTCGTGAACATGCCAAATTAGGAGGATTTCCCGCTAATTCCATTAGCCGAATTGCTACAACTATTGACCCAACAACTGCAGAAGAAACAGTTTGATCAATCTAATCTAAAACAGTAATAGGCAAAGAAAAAAACAGAATCTTAAATAAGAATAATTCAATCCTTTATAAACAAAAAAACTAAAAAAGATGAAAAATGCAATTAACTGGTTTGAAATCCCAGTACAAAACTTAAGTAGAGCACAAGCCTTTTACGAAACAGTATTAGGAGCAAAAATGCAACCAATGGAAGCTATGGGAATGAAATCAGCTTTCTTTCCGGCAGACATGGAACATGGCGTAGGAGGCAGTTTAGTGGAGAATGAAAAGTACCAACCAGCTGATAAAGGCACTTTAATTTACCTAAACGGTGGCGAGGATTTGAGTATTCCTCTTGCAAAGGTAGAACAAGCCGGCGGAAAAGTTGTTTTACCTAAAACTTCAATAGAACCTAATGGATTTATGGCACACTTCACCGACACCGAAGGAAATAAAGTAGCCTTTCACTCTATGAAATAAAGAGGACGCGTGTCAATGAAGTGAAAACTGGCCCTTGAAAACTTTTTATTTTTTATGCAGGTCGTCAAAAAATGCTTGGCTTTTGGAGAAGGCACTGAAAAAGTCTTTTTTAAGAATAAATTATTAATAGAAAGGAGTAGAAATCAAATTTTTCTGCTCCTTTATTACAAATGGCACAAAAAGAATATGTCAACAATCCAAGTTGTTAAACAAAATTCAGAAAACTATGTTGAAAGGATATTATTTTTTTAATCGATTGAGTAGAAAAAAGGTCTCTCTAATCGTTAAATAGTATCATTCGCTCCAAACACTAAAAAAGCTATAAAACTAAAAACGCTTACAAAGGATATTTTAAAATTCTATTATAAGCGTTTTTTTTTCTAAAAAGTTCCTCAATCAAAATAAAAATTACATTTTGCAATCCACTTTTGCCAACGCTGTTTTGCCTTCAAATTTTAATTGTTTGATGTCTTTAAATATCACTTTCCCTTTGTTATCATCAACAACATCGCCATAACCTTCTACATACGCATTTCCCTTTTTCAAAAAAGCTACTTGTCGTACTGATGAAACTCCTTCGGACATAAAAGTGTAATCCGCAATAAGCGTATCGCCTTTAAGTTCCCCAACAAGCGTTCCTTCATTTTTATCTTTTTCATAGAATTTATAACTCAATTTCCCTTTAGTTACTTCTTTCCCTTTGATCGTCAAATTCATCAAAATAGTATCTTTTTTAATACTGCCACTATAACATTCATCGGAAACTGGTTCTTCAACAACTATTTTTTCCGATGCATCCGGAATTGTTTCCACTTCTTTTTCGATTTCTTTTTTACATGAAACCAGAACACTCAAAAACACGTAACCTAGTACAATTACTTTTTTCATCTTACTTTATTTACTTATTGATTAATTAAAGATACGACTTTCAAACAAGATGAATCCTAAAAAAAAAATCCATCAACAAAAGCTGATGGATTTCCTATATAAAATTAAACAGAAAACTATGCGTCCAAATCAACCGTAGTGCGCGCCGCTATCTCTTTGTAAGTACCGTTTTCTAATCTCTCACGAATTGCTTCAAAAGCAACCAATGTTTCATCAATATCAGATAAAGTATGTGAAGTTGTAGGAATCATTCTCAACAAAATAATTCCTTTTGGAATAACAGGGTAAATCACAATCGATAAGAAAATACCGTAATTTTCTCTTAAATCATTCACCATAACCATTGCTTCCGGCACACTTCCTTCAAGGTAAACTGGTGTAACGCAAGTGTTAGTATCTCCAATATTGAAATTTCTCGATTTCAATCCGTTTTGCAACGCATTTACATTCTCCCAAAGTTTGTCTTTCAATTCTGGGTGATTACGCAACAATTCCAATCGTTTTAGCGAACCAATTGTTTGAATCATAGGTAATGATTTGGCAAACATTTGAGAACGCATGTTATATTTTAGGTAATCAATAATGTCTTTATCAGCGGCTACAAAAGCACCAATATTAGCCATTGATTTTGCAAAAGTCGAAAAATAAACATCTATATCATCCTGAACACCTTGCTCCTCACCTGCTCCGGCTCCTGTTTCTCCCAGTGTTCCAAAACCATGTGCATCATCTACCAGCAAACGGAAATTATATTTTTGCTTCATCGCAACAATCTCTTTCAATTTTCCTTGTTGACCGCGCATTCCAAAAACTCCTTCAGTGATAAAAAGTATACCTCCACCATTTTCATCCGCTAATTTTGTAGCACGTTGCAGGTTTTTCTCCATGCTTTCAATATCGTTATGACGGTATGTAAAACGTTTCCCCATGTGCAAACGAACACCATCAATAATACAAGCATGTGCATCAACATCATATACAATTACATCATTTTTGGTAACCAAAGCATCAATAATAGACACCATTCCTTGGTAACCAAAATTCAATAAATAAGCTGATTCTTTCATTACAAAAGCAGCCAATTCATTTTCTAATTGTTCATGATATTTAGTTTGCCCACTCATCATTCGGGCTCCCATTGGGTATGCCGCTCCGTATTGAATTGCTGCATCCGTATCTGCCTGACGCACTTCCGGGTGATTAGCAAGACCTAAATAATCATTCAAACTCCAGTTCAAAATATCTTTTCCACCAAACTGCATTCTTGGACCCAATTCACCTTCTAATTTAGGAAAAACAAAATAACCTTCCGCTTGTGAAGCCCATTTTCCTAATGGCCCTTTATTGTTTTGAATCCTTTCGAATAAATCTTTTACCATAATATATCAAGTAATAATTTTAATTTTAAGAAGTTGCAAAAATAATTATTTAAACGGTATAAAGGTATTGAAAGCGAATTTATTTTTTTAGGGTTTATACAGATGAGTATCAGGAGCTATTTAGCTACGTTGAATCTTCAATGTCCCACTCTACACTATATTTTTTGTGCTGTCAAGAAAGATTGCTTCGTTCCTCGTAATGACAGCACAAAGGAATGCCTCAAGTAGCGAGGCTTTGGAATCACGACGATCAGGGCTAATCCCGAAGTTTCGGGACTATTGCGATGATAAACTTTGTATATTTGAATCATACAAAACATAGTTTATGTCTGACAAAATCGCAAACGAACTGCAGGAGCTACTCAAAGTCAATGTAGTTACAGCAGAAACTGCCGAAAAAATTCGGCAGTATTTCGACGAAAAACAGGAAGAAAACCAAAACAAACTTTCCTCTGTTTTTGGAATATTGGGAGCAATCTTTGTTGGACTTGGAGTTATTCTTGTTTTTGCACACAATTGGGATACTCTTTCCCGACTAATCAAAACATTACTATCTTTTCTTCCTCTGATTATTGGTCAATTGATTTGTGGATATTCCCTTTTAAAAAAATCAGAAAGTACTGCTTGGCGAGAAAGTACTGGCGTTATTTTATTTTTTGCTGTCGGATCCAGCATATCATTAATTGCTCAAGTTTATAGCATTTCGGGAGACTTAAATTCGTTTTTACTGATATGGATGCTGTTGTGCTTGCCGTTGGTTTATCTGCTAAAATCCTCAATAGTTTCACTATTATACCTTACAGGAATAACCTAATTTATGGTTGCAATGCAAATTACTTTTGCATATCCATACTAGCGGAGAATCCATTTTTGCAACAATTACTATAGCCAAAAATGGCTTTGCAAAAGTCGGCTCCATTTCTAAAACTAAACCTAAAAACACTGATTCCTATCTAAAATTAAAGGTTGGTTTTGCCCTTAATAATGATAAAATAGCCATAGATTTGCCCTTTAATCGGTTTTATATGAATGAGAACATAGCATCAAAAGCCGAAAAAATCTATCGTGAATCTTCTATTAAAAAGAAAAATGAAACCTATGCTCTAGTAGCCATAAAAAATGGTGAAGCCGTCATCAAAGATGTTCGAATCAACGAAGTTTCCATTAAAGATTTGGCAAAAAAAATAAAGAAATATCATTTAAAAGAATTATTCCTACCTTTAAAGTAGAAAAACTCAACAACATTAAAAATGTCACAAGATACAATTGAATTAAAACTCGCCGTTCTCATTGATGCTGATAACGTTCCATACAGCAATGTAAAAGGAATGATGGAAGAAATCGCCAAATTTGGAACGCCAACCACCAAACGAATTTACGCCGATTGGACCAAACCAAATGCCGGAGGCTGGAAAAGTGTTTTATTGGAACATGCTATCACCCCTATTCAACAATACAGTTACACCGTTGGAAAAAACTCTTCGGATTCAGCGATGATTATTGACGCCATGGATTTATTGTATTCGGATAAAGTGGATGGATTTTGTATCGTTTCCAGTGATTCAGATTTTACAAGACTGGCCATTCGTTTGAGAGAATCAGGAATGAAAGTCATTGGAATTGGAGAACAAAAAACACCAAATTCCTTTATTGTTGCCTGCGATCGATTTATTTACATCGAAGTTTTGGATGGCGCAATCAAGAAAAAAGCAAAAAAACGTTCGGCAGACCCTAAAAAACCCGTTGAAAAACCCGTTGAAAAACCCGTTGAAAAATCATTAAACAAAATAGATTCAGATACAATAGAACTTATAGAAACCTCCATAGAGGATATTTGTGATGATGATGGTTGGGCATTTCTTGGAGACGTGGGAAATATGATCGTAAAGAGAAAACCTGAATTCGACCCAAGAAATTATGGTTTCTCTAAACTGACACCAATGTTAAAATCGCTGACTGACATTTTGGAAATCGATGAAAGAGAATCTGATAAAAAAGGAATCAAACACGTTTATGTTAGATTGCGTTACAGTTAAACTAAATCTTTTATCATTTGAAACAAGGTTTCTTTCTTGATTGGTTTAGATAAATACTGATTCATACCAATTTCCTTAACACGCTCTTTTGTAGTTTCCATAACATCAGCAGTTACAGCAATAATGGGGATGTTCATATTTGATATTCCGGCTTCCCCATTTCTAATTGCAATCGTGGCTTCATAACCGTCCATAACAGGCATTTGAAGATCCATTAGTACAATGTCAAATTGGTTTGTCTTGAATGCATCTAAACCTTCCTGACCATTGTTTGCATAAACTACTGTGGTATTCAACCATTTTTTGGTAATCATCTTTATGACCATTTGATTGATAGGATTATCCTCAACCACTAGAATTGTCTTGCCTTCTAAGTCGTAAGTAACGGGCTCAACTATAACTACTTCCTTTTTTTCTTGTTGCACTACATCATAATCAATCGTTATCTTGCATGTTGTACCTTCATTAACTACACTATCCATTTCAACGTTTCCGTTTTGCATATCTACCACTGTTTTTACAATATAAAGTCCTAATCCGAGTCCGCCAAATTTTCGTTTATTATCAATATTATTTTGAGAAAAAGAATCAAAAATACTCTCCATTTTTTCCTTGGGAATTCCCACACCTGAATCAGAAACAGTCAAAATCAAACTAGATCTATTGTTTGGTTTCTGTTCAGCGTCAATGTGGAATTTAACAAACCCCTCAGAAGTAAATTTAATAGCATTACTCAAAACATTATTAACCACTTGAGCTAATCTCGTCACATCTCCATTCATACAATCTGGAATGTTATCCGATTTTGAAAATTGAAATTCTAATCCTTTATCGCTTGCTCTATTGTGAGCATTATTTTTTAAATGTTCCAAAACTTTAACAGGCTCAAATGATGATTCTTCCAGTTTAAGTTCGCCTTTTTCGATTTTAGAAAAATCTAAAATATCATTTACAGAACTCAATAAACTATGGGAGGAATATTTTATGATTTGGCAGTTTTTTTTGATAGTATCATCTTGCACTTCTTTAGAAATAGAATCAATTAAATTCATAATAGCGTTCAAAGGTGTTCGCAACTCATGGCTTATATTCGATAAGAAATAAGATTTTAATTCATTCATTTCTTCAGAACGTACTAATGCAATTCTATTCAATTCGTTTTTCTCATTTTTAAGATTGCGAATCAAATTTGACATCGACAAAGAAAGAAAAATAACTTCTAAACCTGTTCCTAATTTCGAACTATTTTGAGTAAAAAAATTGATAGGAAATAACCCAAAATTATATAAAATGAATATACCAAAACCGATAATCAAAAATAAAATACCTGCGGTAAAAAAAGAGTCCACCGGTTTTTTATTGTAATAAAGATAAATTATTGAATAGACAATCAGAATCAAAAATACAAGTGTAAGCACATTAACTAAAATGTAAGAAAACAACAAGAGTGAAGGAACAAAAATAACACATAACAATAAAAAAAGCAATAAGCTATAAGCTACATTGAATAGAATATAAATTTTCCTGCTATTCGCTTTAATTTTTAAAAACAATTCGCTGTATTTCCCCGATAAAAAAACAGCAAATATTGCTATGAATAATACGCCATGATTAGAAAACCACCCACCATTTGGCGTCACATACTTATAGAAAAAACCATCTAAAGCAAACTGCAACAAACCGACAAATGAAACGTACAAACTATAATATAAAAATATCCTTTCATTTAAAGCAAAATAGAAGAAGAAATAAATAACTGCCGCAATTGACAAAATCCCATAAAACATCCCAAAAAACAATTGTTCATTTGAAATCATCTTTATAAAACTTTCTGACGAATACAGCTTAACAGGAATTTTTATGACTTCGCCGTCGCTCTTTAAGTGTAAAAACAATTTAAGATTGGATTTAGGCTGAATTTCCAACTCAAAAATTGATTTTCTATTATCAAAACTACGTTCCGAATACCGCATAGTATCACCGCTTACCATTTTGACAATTTTTCCCGAAGCCACATCAACAATATATAGTTCTACCAAATCTGTAATAGGTCTTGCTGTCTCAAGGTAATAATCTAACGATTTAGTGGTCGGGTTTTTAAGTTCAACTTTAGCCCAAAAATTGTTTTCAGTAAAGCCTAAATCATCATTTTCAGTTTTTAGTTTTTTGGGATTTAAGGAGTCATAATTGGCTATTACGTCCTGAATATCTAAATTTCGCTGGCCTACATCGGCAACTGTAGTATAATTATGAAGCGATAACTCGTTAGGTAGTGAATTTTCATCAAAAATATATTGTGCAAAACTATTTGTTGAAAAGAATAAAACAAATAAAAATAGTAAAACAGTATGGAAGGTATTTGATAATTTCTGATACATCATATAATTTTAGTACTATCTATTTACGATAAAAATAATATTTTGGTTTTTTATGTGAGTCAAATTTAAGTCTTTATTTTCTGTTAAAAAAAGTTGATCTTTCATTATTCTCATTAATTTAGTACAAAAACTATATCATGCGACAAAAATTTTTCGTTTTAGGAATTGCAGGACTTATTATTTCTTTGACTATTTTTTTCTATTTTAAAGTAGGACTCGTTTTGTCAGTAGCTATATTTATCCTTATGTTAATTGGTTTTGCCAATAGTATTCAGCAGAAACATTCCATTCTTAGAAATTTTCCTGTGTTTGGCTATTTTAGATATTTTTTTGAAATGATTGCTCCAGGAATTCAGCAATATTTTATAGAGCGTTCTACTGATGGGAAACCATTTTCAAGAAACCAGCGCACTCTCGCCTATCAACGAGCCAAAAATATTGATTCAACATCTCCATTTGGAACACAACTAAACCTCAACCGCTCCAGCTACGAGGGGATCAAACATTCTATTTTCCCTACTACTGTAAATGAGGAGTTACCTCGTGTTTTAGTTGGCGGACCAGATTGTAAGCAGCCTTATTCCGCTTCCTTATTAAACATTTCTGCGATGAGTTTTGGTTCTTTGAGCGAAAATGCAATTATGGCATTAAACAAAGGAGCGCTTAAAGGAAATTTTTATCACAATACCGGAGAAGGTGGATTGACTGAATTTCATTTACAAGGCGGCGATGTTACTTGGCAAATAGGTACCGGTTATTTTGGTTGTCGTGATGACAGAGGTGGATTTGATGGTGGCCGATTTGCTGAAAAAGCAAATTTACCAGAAGTAAAGATGATTGAAATAAAACTATCACAAGGTGCAAAACCAGGACACGGTGGCGTTTTACCCGCTGCTAAAAACACGGCGCAAATTGCAAAAATAAGAGGAGTAAAACCAAATATCACTATTCTTTCTCCGCCCGGTCATTCTGCCTTTTCAGACACTAAAGGCTTAATTGAGTTTATTGCAAACCTTCGCCAACTTTCTAATGGCAAACCTATAGGATTTAAATTATGTATTGGAAAAACCAGCGAATTCGAAGCTATTTGCCAAGAAATGATTACGCAAAATTGTTTCCCTGATTTCATTACTGTCGATGGTGCCGAAGGAGGAACAGGAGCTGCACCGCTTGAATTTGCTGATGGCGTGGGAATGCCATTTGAGCCTGCACTAATTTTTGTTAATAAGACTTTAGTTCGTTTTGGTATTCGTCACAAAATACGTGTGATTTGCAGCGGAAAGGTAATTTCTGGCTATTCTATTCTTAGAGCTGTAGCCCTTGGAGCTGACATGTGCAATAGCGCACGTGGTTTTATGTTTTCGTTGGGTTGTATCCAAGCTTTACGATGCAACAACAACGAATGTCCTACAGGAGTCGCCACCCAAAATAAAATGCTTGTTAAAGGTTTGGTTGTTACTGATAAATCGGAGCGGGTTTTCTATTTTCATAAAAACACCTTACATGCCGCAAACGAACTTTTGGCGGCCGCTGGTAAAAAAAGCTTTGCTGAAATTGATATCGACATTTTTATGCGTGGAGATGAATTCTCTCATTTATCTGATTTGTATTTCCCCGATAATTTAAAAAACGTAACCTTACATTAAAAATACACCAACAAAAAGGAGGACCTTTAGAGTCCTCCAATTGTTGGTTCTGATTTACCATTATCTAACTTATACTTTTACTCGTATAGCTGACTATTGAATTATCATGTCTTATTGTAAGATTGATATACTCAAGTAATTAATCAAAACCACACTCAAAGATACAATTTACTTTTCTAAAAATATAAAGCAACCGCTATTTTAACTATTGATTAACTTATTAAGCATAAAGCATTAAGCATCCTAATTATACATCCGTTTTCCAATTATTTCAATATAATTTAAAATATCTAATACTATTTCCAATGAGACAACAAAAAAGGAGGTCTTTTTAAAGGACCTCCTATGTGATTCTGAATTACCGATATTAACTTTTACCGTTGCTGGTATAGTCTATTGTGAGTTATCAATCTCATTATCAGATTAACATTCCCAAGTATTCAATCAGAATCACATATCAAAGATATTATTTGTTTATAAAATAATCAACTGTTAATCCGCATTTAACCAATAATTAACGCCATTCATTTTATTTAAATGACAACCAACTATATACACCACACCGTTAAAATTAGTTTTCTAAAAAATTAAATTAGAAAATACTTTTTTTGGAATATAGCCACAAAAAAAGAGGCCTTTTTACAGACCTCTAGTTTAGATTTTGGTTTACTATTATCGACTTAAACCTTGCGGTCTAGTGACTATCAAATACGCTACTCTTTGCAGATGGCCGTATTCAAGAACAAATCAAAATCATACTCAAAGATACGGTTAATTTCATTTTAAAAAACATTCAAAAATGACTTTAACCTATTTTTAACTTGTTGAATTTAAATCCTTTAATCTATAATTTATTGTAGCAGTTAATCAATCCTACAAGCGTGACTAAAATCCCTAAATTAAATAAAAATTTATTATCAGTAACAGAACCTAACATTCACAATTCTGAAATACATCTAATATTAACCACAAAAAAAAGGAGGCCTTTTTAAAGGGCCCCCGATTGTTGATTTTGATTTATCATTTATCAAATCATACCGTTCAGTATGAAATAACTATTTGAATAAGCTTCTCTTTGCAGATGGTTTTACCCAAGTGATTAATCAAAACCACAATCAAAGATATAATTTATTTTAATTAAATACTTAAAAAACAACACTTTAACTATACATTAACTTGGTAGCTTTTGCGTACTTCAAAAACAAATTTTAAACTAGTTATGAAATAACCTTCGATACATTATTTATAGTACTCGTTAAACTGAATTACGTTTAGATGCAGGCACAAAAAAGGAGGCCTTTTTAAAGGGCCTCCGATTGTTGATTTTGATTTACCATTTATCAACTCATACCGTTCAGCATGAAATGACTATTTGAATAAACTTCTCTTTGCAGATGGTTTTACCCAAGTGATTAATCAAAATCACACTCAAAGACACCAATTATTTAACCTATTTTATTCAAAAACAATACTTTAACTATTAATTAACGTGTCTTTTTTAGATATTTAGTGTAGTTTTTATGAGCTGATTAGAAATATGTAATAAATGGCAGCCTACTCCATTATTGAAGGCGCTAGTGCAAGAATATCTAAAAGTATGTATCTTTGAAAAATCAAAATAAAACCAACAAAAATGCAACTCGTTTTCGCTTCCAATAACAAAAATAAAATCCTGGAAATACAAAGTATACTTCCTGCAACCATCAAAATCCTCAGTTTAGAAGACATTGGATGTTTAGAGGATATTCCAGAAACAGCAGATACAATTGAAGGCAATGCCATTTTAAAAGCCAATTATGTAACCCGTAACTATGGTTACGATTGTTTTGCAGATGATACCGGACTCGAAGTAGCGATTCTAAATGGAGAACCCGGCGTTTACTCTGCAAGATATGCCGGCGAGCAACGTAATTCTGATAATAATATGGATAAATTACTGAAAGCCTTATCTAGTGAAAACAACAGGAATGCACAGTTTAAAACGGTCATTGCTTTGAATATAAAGGGCAAACAAGAATTATTTACAGGTGTTGCCAAAGGTGAAATTACTTTAGAAAAAACAGGAAACAAAGGTTTTGGCTATGATCCAATCTTTCAACCTATTGGATACAAAGAAACTTTCGCTGAATTATCTCTGGAAATTAAAAATGAAATCAGCCACAGAGGAAAAGCGACACAACAACTAATCAATTTTTTAATAGGGAGCTCTTATTTTTGATTTTAATATATTTTTTTAATAAAAAGTTGATTTAAAAACAGTATTTTAATCGTAAATTACTCAAATGCAAAACCCAAATTTCAAACCAATTCTATAACTTTCTGACAATCAAATGGTAATAAATCATTAAATCTTAAAATAGCATTAGTTTATATCAATTATTAACAGTAATTTTGCACCCTATTTTAAAAATACATATGAATAAATTTGAACAATTAGGATTGAGTGAATCGTTACTGAAGGCGATTTTAGATCTAGGATTTGAAAATCCGACCGAAGTACAGGAGAAAGCGATTCCCCTATTATTGGAAAAAGACACAGATATGGTTGCGTTGGCTCAGACAGGGACAGGGAAAACGGCAGCTTTTGGTTTTCCAGTTATTCAGAAAATTGATGCCAACAACAGAAACACACAAGCATTAATTTTATCTCCAACACGCGAACTTTGTTTGCAGATTACCAACGAAATTAAAAACTACTCTAAATACGAAAAAGGTATTAATGTGGTAGCAGTTTACGGTGGAGCTAGCATAACAGAACAAGCGAGAGACATAAAGAGAGGCGCACAAATTATTGTGGCAACTCCAGGAAGAATGCAAGACATGATTAATAGAGGTTTAGTAAACATCTCTCAAATCAACTATTGTATTCTTGACGAAGCTGACGAAATGTTGAACATGGGTTTCTACGAAGATATCGTAAACATCCTTTCTACTACGCCAGACGAAAAAAACACATGGTTATTCTCTGCAACAATGCCTGCTGAAGTAGCTCGTATTGGAAAACAATTCATGACGGATCCAATTGAAATTACAGTAGGAGCTAAAAACTCCGGTTCTGCTACCGTTTCTCACGAATTTTACCTTGTAAATGCACGTGACCGTTACGAAGCTTTGAAACGTTTAGCGGATGCTAATCCAGACATTTTCTCCGTAGTTTTTTGTCGTACCAAAAGAGATACGCAAGCTGTTGCTGAAAAATTGGTTGAAGATGGATATAGCGCTGCTGCATTGCACGGAGATTTATCTCAAGCGCAACGTGATGGTGTAATGAAATCTTTTAGAGGAAGACAAATTCAAATGCTTGTAGCTACTGATGTTGCTGCACGTGGAATTGACGTTGATAGCATTACTCACGTAGTAAACTACCAATTACCGGATGAAATCGAAACTTACAATCACCGTTCAGGGCGTACTGGGCGTGCTGGTAAATTAGGTACATCGATTGTAATTGTTACTAAAAGTGAATTGCGTAAGATTTCTTCTATAGAAAGAATCATCAAACAAAAATTCGAAGAAAAAACGATCCCTTCTGGAATTGAAATCTGCGAAATCCAATTGTTACACCTAGCTAATAAAATTAAAGATGTAGAAGTTGATCACGAAATTGACAACTATCTTCCTGCAATTAACAGCGTTCTTGAAGATTTAACGAAAGAAGAATTAATCAAGAAAATGGTATCGGTTGAATTTAACCGTTTTATCAATTACTACAAGAAAACTAGAGATCTTTCTAATCAAGCTTCAGGTTCTGAAAGACGGGAGCGTGATGATAGAGATGGTGCTCCAAGAGAAAATAACAACGGCGGTGCAACAAGATATTTTGTAAACATCGGTTCTAGAGATAACTTTGATTGGATGTCATTAAAAGATTACTTGAAAGAAACATTAGACTTAGGTCGTGATGACGTTTTCAAAGTAGATGTAAAAGAAGGATTCTCTTTCTTTAACACTGATCCGGAACATACTGATAAAGTAATGGAAGTATTGAACAACGTACAATTAGAAGGACGTAGAATCAATGTTGAAATTTCTAAAAACGATGGTGGCGGAAGACGTGACCATAACGGAAGAAGTTCTGGCGGAGGTTTTGGCGGAGGTCGCTCTGGTGGCGAAAGAAGTTCAGCTCCAAGAAGAGAAGGTAGTTTTGCACCAAGAAGAGAAGGTTCTGGCGGTGGTGGTTTCAGAAGCGATAGAAATTCAGCTCCAAGAGAAGGTGGATTTGGCGGAAGAAGTTCAGCTCCAAGAGAAGGTGGTTTCGGCGGAAGAAGTTCAGCTCCAAGAGAGGGTGGTTTTTCTGACAGAGCACCAAGAAACGAAGATAGTTCTGACAGAGCACCAAGACGTTCTGAAGGGTTTGGTGATGCACCAAGACCAAGAAGACCAAGAAAAGACTAACATTCATTGTTAATTTTCTTATAATTATATTAGGAAACTACAAAATATTCAATCGCCTTTATTACTTTTAAAGTTTTAAATGAGTTTATGAAATATTTTGTAGTTTTCTTTTTTTTAGTACTTTCCACAGCTGCTATAGCACAAGACATACAGCCCTCTCAAAAGGTTAATGGTATTATTATCAACAACAATACGAGACAACCTTTGCCCAATGTAAATATCATCAACATTAATAAAGTAAGAGGTGCAACTACCGATTCGAGAGGATATTTCGAAATCGACGTTCAACCAAATGATACTTTACATTTTACTATTTTGGGATACCAATCTTTAAGAGTTCGAGTTACCAACGACTGGATAAAAAACAAAAGTACCAAAATACAACTTACCGAAAAAGCCATCGCGCTAGAGGAAGTAATCATCAGACCCTTTAATTTAACGGGATATCTAGAAGTCGATTCAAAATTAATTCCAACGAAAGAAAACTACCGTTATAGTATTTCCGGCTTAACGCAAGGTTACGAAGCAGGCGAATATTCTCCAAATGCCTTTGGACGAGTATTAGGCTCTATCTTTAACCCTACTGATATGCTTTATAATTTCTTTGGAAAAAATCCAAAAGAGCTAAAAAAGCTTAAAGAAATGAAGAAGGATGATACAGTACGAAATCTATTAGAATCTAAATTCGACAGGGAAACTATATCCGTACTACTTGGCGTGGATAAAAACGAATTAGCCGAAATTCTACAACGCTGCAATTATTCCGAAGCATTCATACAAACTGCAAATGATTTACAAATCATGGATGCCATAAGTGGCTGCTATGAAGAATATAAAATTCTAAAGAAAAAATAATATAACTGTTTACATTTTTGATCTAAAAATAATTTCAATGCTCAATTGCGAAAGTAGTTAGTGATTTTTATTTCAAAATAAATTTGAGTTTTCGTCAAAATTTTAATTAATCAAAAAACAAGATCCATGTCTAAAAACACTTTTCAAGCCAAAAATAAGGAGAGACAGGAACTACTTAATGACAAACGGTCGAATTAGGAGAATTTAGAATTCGGAAAGTTATTTATTCTGAAGGTTATTTTGCCAATTATTGGTGACAAAAAGTACATATTGTACATTGAGTTAAGGATAATTTCATAGGCGAAATGGAGAATGAAAAACATGTTCAACTTTCTAAAGGAATGACTTACGTTCTTTCAGCTGATTTCAGTTCTCATGACTCTTTAGCTACAAATGGAGTTCAACTATTAATTATAGACGGTGATTTTTTGAAATAATATTGAAAGAAATCAAAATATTATATACATTTACTTACATCAAAATTAAAACCAAAATTTAAATCAAATATCATGGCAAAAAGTCAAGACGCAAAGAAAACTGCAAAAAAAGAGCCTTTAAAAACGGCTAAAGAAAAGAAAGAAGAAAAAAGAGACAAGAAAAACACTCCTAAAAGAGACTAAAATTAGTGTTCAGTATTCAGATTATAGTGTTCAGTTTCGTTTGTTACTGAACACTATTTTTTTTTAAATACTGAACACTGAATACTATTTCATCGGAATATTAGCTAAAATTTCCAATACAAATTTCCAAAATTTCTGAGAAGAAGAAATACTTGCTCTTTCATCCGGAGAATGCGCTCCATGAATAGTTGGTCCAAAAGAAATCATATCCATATCTGGATAATTAGTTCCTAGAATTCCACATTCTAATCCCGCATGACAAGCCACAACTTTTGGTTTCGCCTTGTTTTGTTTCTCATAAATAGCAACAAGCACATCTAGAATCTCCGAATTTACATTTGGAGTCCAACCTGGATAAGAACCGGAAAGCTCTACTTCACAACCTACTAATTCAAAAGCGGAACGTAAAGAATTAGCCAAATCATATTTAGACGTTTCCACAGAAGAACGGGTCAAACATCCTATTGAAATTTCACCATCTTTGATGATTACTCTCGCAATATTATTAGAAGTTTCTACTAAATCTACCATATCAGCACTCATTCGATACACTCCGTTGTGTGCTGCATAAATCGCTCTAATAATTCCTTCCTGAACACCTAAATCCATAACTTTTTTCGGCAAATCGCATTTCACGATTTCTATGGTTAAGTTAGGTTCAGTTGTTTTAAATTCGTTTTTTATGTCGTTGATGATTTCCTGCATATCAAAAATATAGGCTTCGTCAAACATTTCTGAAATAATCACTTTCGCCACACTTTCTCTTGGAATAGCATTACGTAAACTTCCTCCGTTAATTTCTGCCACCTGCAAACCGAAGTTTTCAAAAGAATCGAATAACAAACGGTTCATGATTTTATTGGCATTACCCAAACCTTTATGAATATCCATTCCTGAATGTCCTCCTTTCAATCCTTTTACAGAAATAAGATGTCCAACTGATCCTTCTGGAACTTCCTCTTCATGATAACTCCTCGTAGCGGTAACATCTATTCCTCCAGCACAACCAATATCTATTTCATCATCTTCTTCTGTATCTAAATTCAAAAGAATTTGACCTTTAAGAATTCCTCCTTTTAAGTTTAAAGCTCCTGTCATTCCCGTTTCTTCGTCAATGGTGAACAAAGCTTCAATAGCTGGATGTGGAATATCATTACTTTCCAAAATTGCCATAATTGTAGCAACTCCAAGACCATTGTCAGCACCAAGAGTTGTTCCTCTTGCACGAACCCAATCTCCATCAACATACATGTCTATTCCTTGTGTGTCAAAATCAAAAACGGTGTCTGCATTTTTTTGATGCACCATATCCAAATGTCCTTGAAGTACAATTGCTTTGCGATTTTCCATTCCTGCAGTAGCCGGTTTACGGATGATTACATTACGGATCTCGTCTTCAAACGTTTCCAATCCCAGACTGTTACCGAAGTTTTTCATAAACTCAATCACACGTTCTTCTTTTTTAGAGGGGCGCGGAACAGCATTCAAATCAGCAAACTTATTCCAAAGTGCTTTGGGTTCTAAATTTCTTATTTCTTGGCTCATTTATTTTATTTGAAGTTTAAATTTTATCAAGTTCAAAGTTACAAAGTTTAAATTCTTTTCGCTACTAATTGATATTGTAATTATATTTACATTTTTAAAAGCAATCTGGTGAAACCAAAATATTTTCTTCCCCTCTTTCTTCTTGCACAACTATTTTTTCTGCAAGTTATTCCCTATTTCCCTGAATATGTGGAGCAATTTTACAGTAATGGTCTATATCCAATGATTGCTGTATTTTCGAGAATAGTTTTTGGTAAAATTCCATTTTCCTTAGGGGACTTTATTTATTTCATCACGATTTTATTTGCATTATTCTGGTTTTGGACCAAACGAAAATCCTGGAAATCAAGATGGAAAAACAACATTCTGGCTGTTGTAAGTTTTGTATCAATTTTTTATTTTCTGTTCTATATCCTTTGGGCATTTAATTATTACCGTCAACCACTTTTTGAGAAAATGGCAATCGCAAAAGAATATTCAGATGCTGATTTACTTGATTTCACTAAAAAATTAATCACTAAAACTAACGCGGTTCAAGTTGAAATAACAAAAAACGACAGTTTAAAAGTCATGTTTCCATTTACGCAAGAACAAGTTTTTGAAATGAATTTAAATGGTTATAAAAACTTGGCAGCTCAATATTCCTATTTTGCTTACAGCAATAGGAGCACAAAAAAATCGATTATCAGTTTACCATTGGCTTATATGGGTTTTAGTGGCTATTTGAATCCGTTTACCAATGAAGCTCAGGTAAATTATCTTGGACCGATGTACAGTTTTCCAATGACAACCAATCATGAAATGGCACACCAAATGGGCTATGCCAGCGAAAGCGAATGCAATTTTATTGGTTTTTTAGCATCTGTAAAAAATGATAATTTATACTTTCAATACTCAGGTTACAGCATGGCTTTGCGATATTGTTTGGCCAATTGGCAAGTTCGAGATGAAAAAATATTTAAACAATTGCTAAAAACCATTCATCCTGGAATTTTGAATAATTATAAAGAAAGCGATCATTTCTGGAAGCAATATGAAACACCAATTGAAACCGGTTTTCATGCTTTTTATGACAATTTCCTGAAACTAAATCAACAAAAGGACGGCATCGAAGGCTACAGTAAGTTTGTAAATTTGATGGTGAATTATTACAAAAAAAATGAGTTATAAGTTCTAAATGTCACCATTTTTGAACTCATAACTCATCTTATATAAACTTGTTCGCCTATTCTAGAGGCTTAATTTCTATATTTTTTCAAGTAACAATCCTGTGGCTGTAAGACCCGGGCCAAATGCCATAGCTACAATTTTAGTTCCTGATACTATACTGTCATCATTAATAATTTCATTAAAAATATGAGGAACAGTAGCGGAAGACATGTTTCCAAGTTGGCGTAATATTTCATAAGACCAACGTGCCTGATCTTTTGAAATTCCTACAGCATCCACCACATAATCAATAATTTTTGGTCCTCCTGGATGGATTGCAAAATGCATTTTGGATTTCTCTTCTTCAAGATCTACATCAACTTTGGCGCAAAGCGTTGTCAAAAAGGATTTTATGTTTTTACGAATAAAAACAGGAACCCTTTTAGAAAGCGTCATTAAAAAATTGTACTCTCCTATTTCCCAAGACATATCATCTAAAGAATCCGGAATAATAACCTCATGAGAAGCCAAAATTCTCAGCCCTTTTTTATCTTGAATAGAATAATCATTAAAAAAAGATTCTTCTTCATACAAGGAATATCCAATAAAACCGTCGCCAAAAAGAGAGCATATCATCGTGTTTGCAACCGAAAATTCAGTCAAATTTAAATGTGCAGATAATAACTCCGTATGAACCACATCAACTCTACCATGATCTCTACTACCGCTTATCAAGTGACTGGCAGTTCGTATAGCAGGGAAAGCCCCATAACATCCCATTTGGTACGAATGTGTAACCTGCGTTGTTCCCCAATTTCTATTTATTACGGCTTCTTGCGCAACACTTGGCGAGGAATAACCGGAGCATGTAACATGAACAAGGTTTTCAGGAGCAGAATTTGTTGTTGAATAAAATTCGTCAAAAACATATCCCATCTTTTCTTTAAACCATTGCATTCGGGCCCCAATTTTTGGTCCAAAAGATTCTCTTCTCGCTGATACTAAACTACCAGGAAATTGATAATCCGAAGGTAGAGTTTCGTCCATTTCATTTTCAATAAAATGTTCAACATCTTCAAAAATTAAAACTTGTCTTTTATTAATATTTTCGGCAGGAACAGAATACTTATCAACCTGATCTGATATAACCTCGAAACTATTTGATTCTTCAATAATTTCATCTCCTACTGAACCAACTAGACTTGGCTTGGTTTGAAAATGATGGTATAAAAACTTGGTGTATTGATTAAGTTTTTGTTGATCGATTAATTTCCCTACCAAAATAGGCTTGAAATTAGAAATAATAATGCTTTTCATTAATGTTAAAAATTTGTGTGAATTCCACAAACTTAATGCATAACATTATTTATAAAAACAAGTCCAATAAAAATTAAATTTAAAATAAACTAAATAATTGATTATCAAATACTTACAAATCATATAGTTTTGTTAAAATATTGTAAATCAACATATTGTAAGAATGATATCACAGACGTTTAAACGCTGATTATCAGCGATGTAAGAATGCAATTACAGCGATAATAAGTCCGGTTTTTTACACTTCATCACTGGTAAACGTAGTAAAACTTTTCTTTTTGAACGGTCGGATAATCAATCGTCCTTCACGGTCAAAGCGAATGTAGTTGTATACCCAATTGAGGAAAACTACCGCTCTGTTTTTGAATCCAATTAGGGAGAACAAATGCACAAACATCCACACAAACCATGCAAATATGCCGCTGAAATGATATTTTGGCAAATCTACTACGGCTTTGTTTCTTCCTATTGTAGCCATTGAACCTTTGTCATTGTACTCAAAAGCTTCCATAGGCTGTTTTCTAATTAATTTTATGATGTTTTTACCTAATAATTTACCTTGTTGCATGGCAGGTTGCGCCATCATAGGATGTCCTTGTGGATAATTTTCATTTTCCATTGACGCAATATCGCCAACGGCAAAAATATTGCCGTAACCTATCACCTGACTGTATTCGTTTACTCGAATTCGTTCTACTTTTTCTACCAACGATTTGGCATCCAATCCAGCAACTAATGCTCCTTGAACTCCAGCAGTCCAAATTACGGTTCCGGTTTCAAATGTCAAATCAGAATTGGTAGTAATGGTTCGTCCATCATAATTAGTTACCCGAACATTTTTCCATATTTTGACGCCCAAATTATCCAGAAATTTTTCGGCGGCAATTGAAGATTTTTCACTCATTGTGTTTAGGATTCTGTCTCCGCTTTGAATGAGATTGATTTCCATTTTATCAATATCCAAATCGGGGTAATCTTTTTGCAGAATGGCTTTTTTCATTTCGGCCAAAGCACCGGCAAGCTCTACTCCTGTTGGCCCGCCACCTACGAGTACAAAATTAATAAGGCTATTACGCTCTGCCACATCAGTGGTAAGAACCGCTTGTTCGAAGTTTTCGAGAATAAGACTGCGAATATTTAATGATTGTGGTATGGTTTTCATGCCCATACTGTTGCGTTCTATTTCTTTATTACCAAAATAATTGGTTTTAGACCCCGTGGCAATGATCAGATAATCATAACTTAATTCGCCAATTTCGGCAATGACTTTTTGGTTTTTAGTGTCTATTTCTTCTACAGAAGTCAGTCGGAAATAGAAATCATCATATTCCTGTATGACTTTCCTAATTGGATAAGCAATAGAACCTGCCTCTAACCCGCCCGTGGCGACTTGATATAACAAAGGTTGGAAAGTATGGTAGTTGTGTTTGTCTAAAAGAACGACTTGCACATTTTTATTTTTTAATTGTCGGGCCAATGCAATACCTGCAAAACCTCCTCCTATAATGACTATTCTGGGATTTTTTGATTGTGGAATGTTCATGTTTAAAAAAATTCTGATTTGTTGGTACTCAAAGATACAATGTTTTTTAATGTTGAATTTCATCAAATAGTATCGAAATTTTTGTTTTTTGGAAAAGGTTTTAAAAAAACTAAACGTGTAAATTAGCCCCGATGGAAATGGAAATCCTTTATTTTTCTGATTTTTTCAGAAAATAAAGATTGAAATGTACAGCGGGAGGGATGTTTATTATGGATTGAAGTGTTTCTGCTCCTAAAAATTATTAATATTGTAACAAAATCCACTTTTGGATTACTAACGTATATATGAGTGACAATCTAGAACAGTCTTTTGTTAAGCAGTTGCAGGAAAATCAGAATATAATCCACAAGATTTGTAGGTTGTATACTAATGGTGATGATGCACACAAGGATTTGTTTCAGGAAATCACGATTCAGTTGTGGAAAGCGTTCCCTAAATTTAGAGGAGACAGCAAATTTTCTACTTGGGCCTATCGTGTGGCGTTGAACACGGCAATCACTTTATATAGAAAAAGTAAGCGCTCAATTGCAACTATTGAGTTCGAAGGACGACAGCATTTCCTTAATGATGTGGAGTACAATTATGAAGAAGAAGAGCAGATTAAGCTAATGTACAAAGCGGTTTACCAACTGAATGATATCGAAAAGGCATTGATTTTTATGTATCTTGAAGATAAGGATTATCAGGAAATAGCCGAAACATTAGGAATTAGTGAAGTGAATTCGAGGGTGAAAATGAACAGAATAAAAGGGAAATTAAAAAAAATATTAAATCCATTAGGAATATGAAAGAGCTGGATTTATTGAAAAAAGATTGGCAAAAGAACACGGATTCTTTTGAACAGGTTTCGGAAATTGAGATTTACAAAATGATACATAAAAAATCATCTTCAATAGTGAAGTGGATTTTGATTGTAAGCATCTTAGAATTTATTGTATTAAATGGAATTGCATTTGCTCTGAATGATAAAACCTATGATGAGTTTTTGCGTTTGCATCCGTTTATCAACTTTTTAGAAAAATTTAATTATTTGGTAATTATCGTATTTATCTATTGTTTTTATAGAAACTACAAAACAATTTCAGTACTTCAATCTTCAAGAACACTCATAAAACACATTCTGAAAACCAGAAAAATTGTAACTTACTATATTTATTGGAATATTTTTATTGGAGGTTTTACGGGAGCTTTGAGCGGAATAGAAGGGTTTAATGAAGGATACAACTCTGGTAATTCCAAAAATGCAAAAGAGCTTATGGAAGTAAATTATATTACTTTGTTTTTTGTGGCATTATTAATAATGGGTTTAATCTGGCTGTTTTACAAATTATTATATGGTAGATTCTTGAGTAAACTTACAGAAAACTATACGGAACTAAAGAAAATCGATTTATAAAAAAAGAGGCTTTTAGGCCTCTTTTTTTTTTAATATTCCCATTTTCGGAATTTATTTAGCTCTTCTTGTTCTCTTATAATTTCGCAAGGAATTACTTTCAGGAAGGACGCATGTTGCTCGATAGCATATTCTACTTTTTCAACTATTTCATCGATGGTATCATTATCGTAATCAATATCTAAAGGTTCTTTGATAATAAACGACTGCAAAATTCCTTTCTTTTTCATGCGCAATCCTTTTTTGTCAAAAGAGCGTCGAAAACCGTCTATCACAATAGGTACAACAATAGGTCTGTGCTGTTTGATAATATGAGCCGTGCCTTTTCGGACTGGTTTAAAAGATTTAGTGGTTCCTTGAGGGAAAGTTATTACCCAACCGTCTTTTAGCGCTGTTCTAATATTTTCGGTATCATCTGGATTAATATTTTTCTTCTCGTGCACATCAACTCCTTTTGCTCGCCAAGTTCGTTCTACAGAAATTGCCCCTGCATAAGCCATAATTCTTGGTAACAAACCTGCCTGCATTGTTTCTTTGGCCGCAACGTAATAAATATTCATTTTGGGCTGCCACATGTAACAAACATTTTTGATGGTATCGTCACGTCCGCTCAAACTTGCATTAAAAACATGAAACATCGCTACGACATCAGCAAAATAGGTTTGGTGATTGGATATAAAAAGAACATTGGCATCAGGTAAATTTCTTATAATCTCGGATCCTTCAATCTGTAATTCATTAAATCCTCTATAACGTCTGTGAGTAATAACTCCAAAAACACGAATTAAGAATTTCTTTATAAATAGTATATGACCAAAAGGATTTCTCTTAAACAATCCCATAAATTTGTGTGTTTTTCTGTGAATTAGGTCTGCAATAATACGAAATTTATTTTTGTACTTCCGTATCAATTTCAATTCTAGAAAAAAATAAAATCAGGAATTTAAAACATCTCTTAAAACATCTTTCAACTCGCTCAACATCATGGCCGTAGCTCCCCATACGATGTACTCTTCAATTTTAAAAGCTGGAACAGTTATATCATTTGCGTAAGATGTATTCAGCTTTGCATCAGTAATAATTGTATCACTCAAAAAAACTGTTAGAGGCAATTCAATGATGTTTGCAACCTCCTTAGTATCGGGAATAAAAACAATTTCTTCCTTGCAGATAGCCAAAAAAGGATGAACCATAAAATCACTCGGTGGAATATACATTGGCGTAAAAGTCTTGATAATTTCCATACTATTGGGGTGAATCCCAACTTCTTCATGGGTTTCTCGCAGTGCTGTATTCTCGAAAATTCCATCTTGAGGTTCATATTTACCACCGGGAAATGCAATTTGAGCAGAATGTACTCCCTTGTAAGAATTTCGGACAATAAGTACCAAATGTGTTATTCCGTTTTTTGGGTAAAACAACATCATGACAGCAGCAATTTTTGGCTTTTTTATTCCAATGTCAAAATTTTTCAAACTTTCAATTCGTTCCAATGGCGCCATTTTGATATGCGAGACTTCTGCAGGAAGTTCTGCTGTCATTAATTTAGGAACATATTCTAAAAATTCATGAAAATCCATAATCAAAGTCTATTTTTGCACCACAAAAGATAATATAAATATAGTTTAGAAAATAACGCAATGCTAATTTTCTATATTAAAAGCCATTAAAATGTATAGTAAAGAAGAAACTCAAAAATTAAAGCGAGAATTCTGGGTGACATTCGCAGATAAATATCCGAGAAAATGGGTGCTTTATGATACAAAAATTAAAGATTTCTCTTTTAAATTTTATGTTGATAATAAAAAGGCACTTGTGTTAATTGATATTGAGCACCGCAGTGACGAAAAACGAGTTGCTTATTTTGAGAAAATAGAAGCACTGAAAAATATACTGGAAGAGGAATTCATCAAAGATTTAGTATTCGAAAAAGAATTCATTCTTGAAAATGGCAAAACGATTAGCCGAATTTGGGTTGAAAAATTAGATGTCAGCGTCAGTAATCGAAAATACTGGGACGATATCTTTGACTTTTACAATGAAAAGATGAATTCTTTAGAGCTTTTTTACAAAGAGTACGATGACTTTATTAAGGATATTGACTAGGGCAGTACATCAAAAAGACATTTAATATTTCTTAAATAAAAAAAGTCCCTCATACTGACTTTTTTTATTATTACATGTTGAAAATATTATAGACTATAATCCTATTTTGATAATTGACATAAAGTTGTTTTCTATTATCTTGCTTTTTTCTTGTAATAATTGAAAGTGTGCAATCTTCTCCATTATTATCTTTACAAGTAAACGAATAGACTATATCTGTATCATTTTCTTCTGTTGGCTGATAATCGATAATTTCAAACAATTGAATGGCTTGAGAATATATAACGATTCTATCTTTATTAGTATCTAATGATACTAAGATATTGACCAACCCTAAATCAGACCATTTTCCCCACTTGCCTTTTTCGTTTTTTTCTAAAACGCTAAAACCTGATGTTTTAAATTTATAATTTTGACTATAAGACTGTTGCAATCCTAAACCAAAAAAAAGCAGTATAATAAATAATTTTGTTTTAGTCATTGTGTATTAATTAAAAGTCGAATTTAGTTACCTCTTTTCTAGCATCTTCAAAATCATTCATTATTTCCAAAAGTATTTCTGCCGCTGGTTTTATTTCGTGAATTAGTCCCGCAACTTGACCTATTTCTAACTCTCCTTCGATTAAATCCCCTTCAAACATACCTTTTTTTGCCCTTGCTCTTCCCAAAAACTGAGACAACTCCTCTGTTGTTGGACATTTCTCATACAATTCTTGAAGATCCTGATAAAATTTATTTTTAATCAATCGAACAGGAGCCAATTCTTTTAAAGTTAGTTGTGTGTCGCCTTCTTTAACCGTTATGATCGTCTTCTTAAAATTTTCATGTGCTGAAGATTCTACTGAAGCGGCAAACCTACTCCCGACCTGAACGCCATCAGCACCTAAAACCATTGCCGCTAACATTCCGCGACCCGTTGCAATGCCTCCGGCAGCGATTAAAGGAATTTTGATATGTTCTTTTACCATTGGAATCAATGTAAAAGTGGTCGTTTCGTCTCTTCCGTTGTGCCCTCCAGCTTCAAATCCTTCAGCAACTATGGCATCAACACCTGCCGCTTCCGCTTTTAATGCAAAAACAGAACTACTAACCACATGTACAACTGTTATGCCTTTTTCTTTCAAAAAAGAAGTCCATGTTTTTGGGTTTCCCGCCGATGTAAAAACAATTTTAACGCCTTCATCGACTATAATTTTCATTATTTCTTCGACATTGGGATATAGCATTGGAACGTTAACACCAAAAGGTTTTTGTGTGGCTTTTTTGCATTTTTGAATATGTTCCTGTAAAACTTCGGGATACATGGAACCTGCACCTATTATACCTAAACCACCCGCATTACTTACTGCACTCGCTAATTTATAACCGCTGTTCCAAATCATTCCGGCTTGGATAACAGGATATTTAATTTTGAAGAGCTCTGTAATTCTATTCATCTGTTTAATTGTAGGTTATTGCTTTATTATTTTTCCCGTTTTAGAAAAAACACCCGACTCTAATTTATAAACGTAGATTCCTTTGTCAAGGGATTCCAAAGAAATATTTGATGTCTGACTGGTAATATCATTATCTAATATTTTTTGCCCCAAAGCAGTATAAATAAAAAATGATCCTTTATCGTGACCTCCTGGCAGAGAAATGGAAATGGAATCATTTACTGGATTTGGATAGAGTATGAAATCATTTTTTGAGAAAGCGTCCACCGAAAGTGTCAATGCCAAACTAAAATTTGGAATACCAAAACCATATTGATTGTTAGGCGTTGCGTATCTATCTCCTGATTTTATAATTAAATCTCTGATTTCCTTATTAGTTTTCAGTGGAAAAGCCTGCCAAAAACAAGCAACCATTCCTGCCATAATTGGACTGGAAAATGAAGTCCCGTTTGCTGTCACAATATTACCTAGTGCATCAGACAAAACATCAGATTGGCCTTGTGCCATAACATCCGGTTTTATTCGATTGTCACTTGAAGGTCCTATTGAACTAAATGAAGCCAATGATTTTGCAGAATTTACAGCTCCAACAGCAATTACAGAAACTGCATCAGCGGGTGCTCCAATATACGGATTTGCTGAATTCCCAGAATTACCCGCTGCTGTTACAATAATCATCCCTCTACTAAACGCAATTTCAGCACCACGTGATATAAAAGTTGTTTTACCATCCATTTCACTATACTTGTGACTATATGCCGTATTATCATATTCAAAATAACCCAAAGAGGTATTTATGATATCCACTCCCAAACTATCTGCTTTTTCTGCAGCTTCCACCCAAAGTGACTCCTCAATTGGATTTTCAGAAGTATCATCTTCTGTAATAAATAAATAGTAAGAAGCGTCTGGTGCTGTTCCTACTAATAAACCTTCTTTATAACCGCCCATGGTTGAAAGAACGGATGTTCCGTGTGAAACTCCGGTGTAAAAATCAAGGTTTCTTAATACATAATTATAGCCTCCTAAAATTTTGTTGTTGTCTTTTAATCTTTGAAAAGGTTGTACGGTATTTACTCCTGGAAAACCGGCATCTAAAACTGCTATTATTTTACCTAAACCCGTATAATTCTGCTGGTGTAATTGTTGTCCATTCAACATCTGTATTTGATTAGCCGAGGTTCCATAAGCATAATCAATTTTAGTTTTGTTACTTTTATCGGAGGTCCTAATCTTTTTTGCCTTTGCAATTTTTCCAGCTATATTCAGCGATTTGTCTGCAAAATCTATTTTATCGACAAATGAAAATGTTTTTAATGAATTTATTGCTGCTTGTGTACCACGCACATGAATACTATTCAGCCATTTTGATTTAGCCATAACAGAAATTCCAGAAACAGTTTTAACCTGATTAACATAGGATTTCTCTAAAGGAATATCTTTAGAATCTATAACTATCTTTTGAGTAGTTCTTCGATCCAAAGCTCTTTGCGAAAGCATTTGCAATGGGGTGTCAATATAAAACTGAGCATTAGGCTTTGCATTAAAATACACCCAGGCGTCTTGCTCTTGAGAAAAAACTGTTGCAGTCGCAAAAATCAAAAGAAGTAGGTAGAAATTTCTCATCGTTAATTTGTTATTGTGCCATAAAAACTTTGTTTCTCTTAAACGCACTCTATTATTTTAGAATCCATGTTATGATTTTAGTTTAAGAAAGCTATGATTTACTGCTTTTCATAATTAAAGTACTAAACTAAGAAATAACTCCCGAACCAACTAATTCATCGCCTAAATACCAAGCTACAAACTGTCCTTCAGTTATCGCAGATTGTGGTTCTTCAAACGAAACGTACATTCCGTTTTCAAACGGATGCAAAGTGGCTTTTTGCAAAGGTTGTCTGTAACGAATTCTTGCCATTACATCCATTGTTTCGCCATTGGCTAAAGCCAAATCCTTTCGAATCCAATGTACTTCCGATTTTTCAACAAACAATGCTTTTTTAAACAATCCAGGATGCTGACTGCTTAATCCAGTATAAATTGTATTAGTTACCACATTTGTGGAAATTATAAATAAAGGATCTGTTGTTCCTCCTACATTCAATCCTTTTCGCTGACCTGTTGTAAAATAATGAGCACCTTGGTGCTTTCCTACTACTTTTCCCATTTCTGGAATATAATCTATCTTTTTTGCCTCAAGCACTAATTCATCTTCAATAGACAATCCTTGTGCAATATCTAAATTGTAAACAGGACTATTTTTATCGATTTGAATAATTAATCCTTCTTTAGGTTGTAATTTTTGTTGTAAAAATTCAGGCAAACGCACTTTCCCTATGAAACATAATCCTTGAGAATCTTTCTTTTCGGCAGTAACCAAATCCATTTGAGCCGCAATTTCACGGACTTCTGGCTTCGTTAATTCACCAATTGGAAACAACGATTTTGCCAATTGCTCTTGTGATAACTGACAAAGAAAATAAGATTGATCTTTGTTATTATCTGCTCCGGCCAACAATTGATAAACGGGTTTACCGTCAACTTCGATTTCACTTTTCTTGCAATAATGACCTGTTGCCACATAATCCGCACCAAGACTCATTGCAATTTTCATAAAAACTTCAAATTTTATTTCGCGATTACAAAGTACATCTGGATTTGGAGTTCGACCTTTTTCATATTCGCTGAACATATAATCAACGATTTTCTCTTGGTATTGTTCGCTTAAATCTACCGTTTGAAAAGGAATTCCCAATTTTTCGGCTACTAAAAGTGCATCATTACTATCTTCAAGCCACGGACATTCATTAGAAATAGTCACTGAATCATCGTGCCAATTTTTCATAAAAAGACCTATAACCTCATACCCTTGTTGTTGCAACAAATAAGCAGCAACACTTGAATCTACACCTCCAGAAAGTCCTACAACAACACGCTTCATCTTCAAAAAATTATAATTTTATAAGGATGCGAAGTTACAAAAGATTTATTAAGTCCAAAGTTAATTGTTTTTGGATTTTGTTGCATTTTCAGGCTTACTCATATTGATTGTTTCGACTAGTTTTCCTTTTTCGAAAAACTGCCAAGCACCTGATTTTTTTCCATTTACAAATTGACCTTTTGAAACAATATTCCCATCCGTATCTTTAAAAACTGCTAATCCGTTGTACTCGTTATTCTTAAAAATAGATTCTTCAAGTACAATTCCATTTTCAGTATATTTTTTATAAACCCCTTCTTTCAAATTGTTTTTATAATTGATTTGTTCTGCAATCTTAGCATTAGGATAATAAACACTTCTCAGACCATCCAGCTTTCCTAGTTTATAGTTCTCGGTTGCCATAATTTTCTTGGAGGCTTGATGGTAATATTTCCAAGGACCTTCAAACAATTTATTTATCACTTTGCCCTCGCTTACTTTATTTTTGTCCTGATCATAGAATATAGTAGATGCAGAATTATCTTTGGCATTGAATTCTCTCGTGGCAATTATGGATTTTGCTTTGGTATCATCATAAAAATTAAAAACTCCAACCTCTTTACCATGTACAAAAGTCCCTTGATATTTTGGTCTTTTTGATTCTTCATAAAACCCTTTCCACAATCCATGTTTTTTTCCTTTTTCATCTAGTTTATTGAAATCTGTTTGCGCCTGAAGACAAAATACATTCAAAAAAAACAAAACAAATATTCCTTTTTTACAAAATGTTTTCATGTGTTTACATTTATTGTTTTTTATCGGTCATATTATGTAGTTCACATATCATCATTAGTGTTTCCATCTTAATTACGATGATATTTATTTCATAATTACCTTTATATCTTAACGGATTTGGATAGCTTAAATTACATTTAAATAAAAAAATCTCGAAACATATCGAGATTTTTTTATTTTTATTTCTTTTTGTCTTTTGCTTTTTGAGCTTCAGCTTGTTCCATAACTTGTTGAAGTTTTTGTTGGAACTTACCTTGTTTTTTGGGCTCTTTCAATTTGTTCTGCTGAATTTGTGCATGTATTTTGTCACTATCAACAATATAGTTTTTAATCACAAACATTATTCCTATTGTAATCAAATTGGAAATAAAGTTATACAAACTTAGACCCGCACCATAGCTATTAAAGAAAATCAACATCATAATTGGCGAAATATAAATCATGTATTTCATCATTTTTGCCATATCCGGCATTCCTTCTTGTTGTGGAGCTGCCATTTGTTGATCTCCAGAGGTCATTTTCATATAAAAGAAAATAGCAATTGCAGCCAATATTGGAAATAAACTGATATGATCTCCATACATAGGAACATGGAAAGGTAATTTTACAACTTGGTCAAAAGAAGATAAATCGTCTGCCCAAAGGAAGCTTTTTTGTCTTAACTCGAAAGCCGATGGAAAAAACTGAAACGAAGCATACATAAAAGGAAGCTGAATCAATGCCGGAATACATCCTGCCATAGGATTCACCCCAGCTTTATTGTACAATTTCATCGTTTCCTGTTGTTTCTTCATTGGATCTTTTTTGAATTTTTCCCCCAACTCCGTAATTTCAGGTCGTAATACTTTCATTTTGGCCTGAGACAGAAATGATTTATAAGTAATAGGCGACATCGCAATTTTGATAATAATTGTAAAAATAATTATCGCAATACCATAAGCAATGTAAGAACTTAAGAATCCGAATAATGGAATAAACACAAATTTGTTAATCCATCCGAAAATACCCCAACCTAAAGGAATAATTTTCTCTAAGTTTTTATCGTATGCCTTTAATGTTTTATAATCTGATGGTCCAAAATACCAACTCATTTTATAATCTATCTCACCATTTGTAAATGCTAATGGCACTTTTGCATTAAATTGTTTAATAAAGGTAGTATCTAATTTCTCATCAACAACTAATTTATGCGATTTCAACGTAGATTTTGAGAACGGAGTGTTTGTCAATAATATAGTACTGAAAAAGTGCTGTTTGAATGCAATAAATTTGACATTTTCAGGTGTTTCTTCTTTGTCTTTTCCGTCTCCTACATTGTTAAACTTTTCATCGCCATATTCATAATTCAATAAAGTGTAACGATCTTCGTAAGCGATACTTTTTTCCGTTCTGAAAGTTTTTAAATTCCATTCTAAATCCAACGGTTTAGCCGTATTCAAAACTTTATTCAATCCTTGCGAACGAATATCAAAACCAACCATATAATCGTTTGGTTTCAATATGTATTTGTATTCCAAAAATTCATTTGCTCCCGCTTTCAATTTCATAGAAAGTATTTGATCTGCTCCCACTTTTGTAAGTGTTGGTTCAAAATACAAATCTTTGGTATTTAAAGTACGGTTGTCACTTGTCAACAATTGAACATTTAAATCGGCATTATTGTCTTTTATCAATTCAACTAATTGACCTGAACCCTTCTTGAATTTTTCGAAATTTTTCAAAGTTGCTTCAACAATATATCCCCCTTTATTTGCAATTCTTAATTTTACAAATTCATTTTCGATAGTTGTATACGTTGCTTTAGCAGAAGGAAGTGTAGCTGAATAAGCAAAATTACCTAATGATTTTTGCAATTGAGCCAATTGTGTTGAATCCCCAGTAGCTGCAACTGCTACGGTAGCCGTTGCTACAGTTTTATCAGATAATTCTTTGGCTTTAGCCTCTTTAATTACTAATTCTTTTTGCGCTTTTTCTGCAGCAATAGCTTTTTCATCTGGTTTGTTTTGGTACATTATCCAAAGCAAAATTCCAAAAATCAATACAAAACCAATAATTGAATTGAGGTCTAATTTTTTTTCTTTCATTATTATATTTAAAAAAGTTTAATCTATTAGTATAAAGTTTGATGAATTGTTTCAAAAAACAAGAACTATTTTTTCTTTGCTTGAACGGCCGCTGCTACAAAACTCACAAATATAGGATGTGGGTTTGCAACGGTACTTTTATATTCCGGGTGGTATTGAACCCCAATAAAAAATGGATGATTTTCAATTTCAACCACTTCAACCAATCCTGTATCTGGATTTACTCCTGAAGCAATCAATCCCGCATTTTGTAATTGAGCAACGTAGTTACTGTTGTACTCATAACGATGACGGTGACGCTCAGAAATAGATTCTTTACCGTATATTTTATAAGCCAACGAATCTTGTTTTAAATCACATTTCCATGCTCCAAGACGCATTGTTCCACCTTTATCAGTAATGGTTTTTTGTTCTTCCATTAAATTAACAACAGGATGTGCCGTTTTTTCATTCATTTCAGTCGAATTGGCGTCAGCCAGACCTTCTACATTTCTTGCATATTCAATAATTGCCATTTGCATACCCAAACAAATTCCGAAAAACGGAACTTTATTTTCACGTGCGTAACGAACCGCTTCTATTTTTCCTTCAATTCCTCTTTCACCAAAACCTGGTGCAACAAGAATAGCATCTAAACCCGCTAATTTCTCTTGGATGTTAGTAGCATCAATATGTTCCGAATGGATTGAAATCACATTTACTTTGGTCTCATTTGCAGCACCTGCGTGAATAAATGCCTCTAAAATAGATTTATAACAATCTTGCATTTCTACATATTTCCCAATCAAACCAATATTAACGACATGTTTAGGATGTTTTAATCTGCGTAAAAAAGTATTCCAGTTTTTTAAATCCGGAGCGGCTTTTTTAGGTAAATCCAACTTCTTTAAAGCTACAATATCGAGTCCTTCTTCAAGCATTAAATTAGGTACTTCGTAAATTGTTGAAGCATCTATAGATTGTATAACTGCCTCTCTTTTTACATTACAAAACAAAGCCAATTTATTACGTAACTCCTCTGAAATTTCATGCTCTGTTCTACAAACCAGAATGTCAGCTTTAATACCACTTTCCATCAACGTTTTCACAGAATGCTGAGTTGGTTTAGTTTTCAGCTCACCAGCAGCGGCCAAATAAGGCACTAAAGTAAGATGAATAACAATACCGTTATGCTCTCCCAATTCCCAAACTAATTGACGAACTGATTCAATATAAGGCAAGGATTCAATATCTCCCACCGTTCCACCGATTTCGGTAATAACAATATCAAAATCACCTGATTTACCAAGTAATTGCATTCTATCCTTAATTTCATTGGTGATATGAGGCACAACTTGTACCGTTTTACCAAGAAATTCTCCTCTTCTTTCTTTTTCAATAACCGAAAGATAAATTCTTCCAGTAGTAACATTATTGGCTTGAGAGGTAGGAACATTCAAGAAACGCTCGTAGTGTCCTAGATCTAAATCCGTTTCTGCCCCATCATCAGTTACGTAACATTCTCCATGTTCATATGGATTTAAAGTACCTGGATCGACATTAATATACGGGTCAAACTTTTGGATAGTTGTACGATACCCTCTTGCTTGTAACAATTTTGCCAAAGATGCCGCAATAATTCCTTTTCCTAAAGAAGAAGTCACACCACCTGTAACAAAAATATATTTCGTTTGATTCATTCTGTTGTTATTGTTGTTGTTTGTATTGTAGTTATGTAAAAAACTTGGCAAAAGTACAATTATAAATTGTCAATTTGAAAATTAAATCGGTTTTGGGTACCGTTTTTTTATATTTCTAATTAACTCTTCAAGACCATTGAGTTTTAATTCGTAAATCAATTGCAACTGCTCGCCTAACTCCCCTTTTGGAAATCCCTTATTACTATACCAAACAACATAATATTCAGGCAAATCGATAAGAAACTTGCCTTCATATTTACCAAAAGGCATTTTAGTATGAGCTAGTTTAATTAGCTTTTTTTGGTTTTGATTCATTTTATTTTAATAAAAAAGCAAGAGACAGCAACAAGAAGTAAATACGCTTTCTTGTTGCTGTCTCTTGCTTCTAAACATTATTTATTTCCAGTTAAAAGTAATTCTCTTCTCTATTTCTGTATTCAAACTCATAAAAACAGGACAGGTCATTGCGGTTCTCTCCAGAATAGTTATGTCCTTTTGATCATTTGTTCCTTCCATTTCAAACGTAATTTCTATAACACCTATTCTTCTTGGTTCGGCATTCATTATTTTTGTTACGGCAGCGGTAGATCCTTTTAAATCTACATTCATATCACGAGCTTTTATTCCCATAACGGTCATCATACAACTTGCTAAAGCATTTGCAACTGTATCCGTTGGAGAGAAAGCTTCCCCTTTTCCATTATTATCTAAAGGTGCATCCGATATGATTTCATTTCCAGATTGCACATGTATTGATGACGTTCTTAAATCGCCTAAGTAAGTTACTTTTGATGTCATAATTTTATTATTATTTATTCTACTGTCCGACTAATTACTGAATATTTTTAATTTGCTTCTTTTATGGTCAAATCAGTGTCGTAGTACAAGATATAAACTCCTTTATTCGTGTAACCTCCGTCTGGTTTTTTATAATATTCAAATTTATTATCTACTTGCTCCGTTGCCATAGCATCAGCCGTTTCCTGATATGTCTTGCCTTGCGATAGTCGCATCATGGTATCAAAAGTAATATCAAAACCACGAGTCGCAAAAATATTCGGGGAAATTTTATTTATTTTTTTGAAGCTTTTTTCAAATTGCAACGCTCCTGCTGATTCATTATCACGAGTCATGGATGGATACATCATTTTTAATTTTGTCAGATTCACGAAATTTATTTCATCCGTATCTAATGTTTCATTTGGCTCTAAAATAACTAATTGCACCTTATATGTAGCCATAGAACTCATCATAGTCGCAATAGTTGCTTTTATCATACTGGTATTTCCAGTTTCCATAACCACGTAATTTATTTTGTCTTTAACGAACAAACTCTTTAAATTTTCAGCTGACAAGCTTCCGTTTGAATTAAGAGTTGAGAATCGTACGTCTTTTTGATTTTCTTTGATATACTGTATAACCGATTCTTTTTTCTTATCGATTACCGCTATTACATTTCCGCCCTTTGATCTCATATAATCAAACATTGCATTTTTAACAGCCAGAACCGTTGGAATTGTTTGGTATAAATTACTAAATGATTTTCCTACGTCTTTTGATAAAGGCGAAATTACAGGTACTTGATTTAAATTCAACAATTCTGCCGTTTTCTCTACATTACTTTGATAAAAAGGTCCAATTATCGCATTGGCATTTTCAAGATTATTTTCCTTGATTATAGAAGCTACGTTTGATGCATTTTTTGTTTCCTGAGAATCGAAAACACTCACATCAATATTAAGTCCTAGTTGTTTTGCCGAATCTATAGCTGACATAGCTCCCGCATAAAAATCCAAAGTCATATTTAAAAACTTATCTTTTTTCAACCGTATAACAGTCGAATTGATTGTATCTCCTTCACTTGTATTCATATTAAAAGGCATCAATAACACTATTTTTTTTCGGTCGTTATTCCCGCTTTTTTTAGACAAACTGCTGTATTCTTTTTTACTTTCCTGCGGCATTGACACAGTAGACGGTATTTTCAGAGTCATTCCTTCGGTTACACCATAAGCCATAGTAGGATTTAAAGCAATCAATTTCTCCTGGCTCATCCCGAACATTTTTGATAAACTATAAAGTGTCTCTTTAGATTTTACTTCATAATTCCAATAATTTATTGGGGTGGTTACTTTTACCGCAGAAGGATTTACAGTTTCCTTTTTCGATTCAGTTACTGCAGCAGTTTTAACTGCTTTTGAAACATTTCCTTTAATAATCAATTTATATCCAATGGGTAAATTAGAAACAACCTCAGGATTTTTTTTCTCTAGCTCAGCAATGGTAATTCCGTATTTTTTAGCAATAGAATACTTCGTTTCCTTAGCTAGAACTTCATGATAGACTACTGCTTCTTTTTTTACAGTTGAAGGTTTTTCAGTTGCAATCGAAGCCTTCGTTGCTGCTTTTGAAGGAATAATTAGTGTTTGTCCTATTTGCAATCCTTCTTTTTCGAGAAAAGGATTCGCTTTTTTCAATGCCTCATCAGTAACTCCATATTTCTTCTCAATACCAAAGAGCGTTTCTTTAGCTATTACCAGATGGGTTTTGGCTTGTAAATTCGTTTTAACTGGGGCAACTGTAGTTTTCTTTGTTGCACTTTTTGGAATCAACAAAATACTGTTTGGTTTTAAACCGCTTTGCGCATCGGGGTTTAATTGATATATGTCATTTGGAGTGACATTATATTTTTGAGCAATCTGAGTGATTGTTTCTCCTTTTTCTACTTTATGTGTAATGTTTTTTTCTTGTGAGGAAACACTGAACGTAAAAAACAAACAAGCCATACAAACTGTAATAAAATACTTCATCATTTTTATTTATAAAAAATTATTCACTTATTAATAACAGAACGGTATCAAATTTTATTCCAAAATCTGATACCGTTTATATAAAGGACATTAAAAAATAATTACGCTCAAAGAGAAGGAATTATATCTAAAGGTCTATTCCCATTCTATTGTTGCAGGCGGTTTTGAACTAATGTCATAAACGACTCTATTAACGCCTTTTACCTTATTAATAATATCATTTGACACTTTCATCAAGAAATCATACGGTAAATGAACCCAGTCAGCAGTCATACCATCTGTTGATTCAACAGCGCGAAGTGCAATTACTTTTTCATAGGTACGCTCGTCACCCATCACACCTACACTGTTTACCGGTAGCAAAATAGCTCCGGCTTGCCATACCTTGTCATACAATCCCCAAGATTTTAATCCGTCGATAAAAACTTTATCCACATCTTGCAAAATCTGTACTTTTTCTGGAGTAATATCACCTAAAATTCTAATTGACAATCCAGGACCTGGAAAAGGGTGTCTTCCTAATAATTCTGGATCTATTCCTAATGAAGCTCCTACTCTACGCACTTCATCTTTGAAAAGCATACGTAACGGTTCTACAATTTTTAATTTCATGTAATCAGGCAAACCTCCAACATTATGATGCGATTTGATAGTAGCTGATGGTCCTTTTACGGAAACTGATTCAATAACATCTGGATAAATGGTTCCTTGTGCCAACCATTTTACATCTTCTATAAGGTGTGATTCATCATCAAAAACTTCAATAAATACACGTCCTATAATTTTACGTTTGGTTTCCGGATCACTTACGCCGGCTAATTCAGATAAGAAACGATCTCCTGAATCCACTCCTTTTACGTTTAAACCCATCCCTTTGTATTGATCTAATACATTTTGGAATTCGTTTTTACGAAGCAAACCGTTATTTACAAAAATACAATATAAGTTTTTTCCAATTGCCTGATGCAACAAAACTGCCGCTACGGTAGAATCTACCCCACCAGAAAGACCTAGGACCACTTTATCATCCTGTAATTTTTCCTTTAATTCAGCCACCATTTCTTCAACAAAAGCATTTGGTGTAAAATTTTGAGGAACATCAGCAATTTTTACTAAAAAGTTTTCCAGCATTTTCGCTCCATCTGTCGAGTGAAAAACCTCTGGGTGGTATTGAATAGCGTATGTTGTTTCACCTTCAATTCTATACGCTGCAAATTCTACATCATGTGTACTTGCAATTTTCACTCCATTTGTTGGTAAGGACTTGATACTATCACTATGGCTCATCCAAACTTGACTATTCTCTGAAACACCTTCAAAGAAGACTTCATTTTCTTTTATAAAAGATAAATTAGCTCTACCATATTCTCTGGTGTTCGAAGCTGCAACTTCACCTCCACTAAAATGAGATAAGTATTGTGCTCCGTAACATACGGCTAGCAAAGGAAGTTTTCCTCTAATTTGAGATAAATCAGGATGAGGCGCATCTTCTCCTCTAACAGAAAAAGGGCTTCCTCCAAGAATTACTGCTTTATAAGATGATAAATCACTCGGAAAATGATTGTATGGGAAAATTTCGCAGAATATATTTAATTCGCGAACTCTACGCGCAATAAGCTGTGTATATTGCGATCCGAAATCTAAAATAAGTACGTTGTGTTGCATGCGCAAAAATACTTTTTATATTTTGAATTGAAAAATTGAATTTTAAAAATCTTCAATTTATTTTGTTCTTTGGTCATTTATAATTGCTTTTAATCTTATTAACACGACAATATTTAAAAACCAAAAGAGTTATTGTACCGTATATATTTATATTTTTGCACCTTAAATATAACAAAAATCAATCTTACACTAATAAAATAATTTAAATGAAAACAAAAACGTACACTCTAATTACCCTATTAGTCCTATTTTTAGCGTCATGCAATGTGGTAGATCAACTTTTGACCTTCACCATTTCTAATCAAACTTCTTTCACCATTGCAAGTGGATTTCCTCTTAATACCGCTTCTGAAGTAATTACGCCAGATGTTACTACAAATTCAAGTGCTGAATTTCAAAATAATAACACTAATGCTAATTTAGTAAAGGATGCACGATTAAAAGAACTTAAAGTAACCATTACTAACCCCACAGATAAAACTTTCAGTTTCTTAAGATCAATTCATTTATACATTTCAACGGATTCAACTGATGAAATAGAACTAGCTTATTTAGATGACATTAATTCTACCACTAACGTGTTAAATCTAACATTAACAGATGCAAAATTAGACAAATACATTAAAGCATCCAGCTATAAAATAAGAACAAAAGCGGTAATTAAAGAAACCCTAACCAAAGACATAACAGTAAAAGCGGATATGAAATTTAGAGTTACGGCTGATCCGTTTTAAAAAAAAATAAAGCAAAAGAAAACCCGTTGGAGATTTACGTCCAACGGGTTTTTTTATTCCTTTTATTAGGCTATTTTATTCTTTTACAAGTATAATGGTAGCTTTAAAACCCGTTCCAAGATTCCATTGACTCGAGGAAATCAAAGCTCCTTTATCGTCAAATACTTGAAATTGAGCTGTATTTGGACCCGAACTCCCTTGATTCAATGCTTCAAAATCTATTTTATTGAATCCTTTTTCCAAGACTATGTCAAAGCCTTTGTAATCACTGTCCAAATTCACTTGGTATTGAATCACTTTGTCATTCAAATATACCCGAATCTGATCACCATCAACATAAGCTGCATCTCGATAAAGTACCTTGGCAGTAACCGAAGCAGTTTTAAAATCACCTAAATTTTGATTTCTCCTATAAACCGTTCCTTCTTCGTTATCCACCTTTTTATTGAGTTTATCTCTATAAACGTCTCCTGGATTAATAAACTCATTTTTAATAACCATTGAAAAATTGCTAGCAGGCGTCAATAAAGAATTGGGCTTTGGCTTTATAAGATCCGGACTTTTAAAAACATTTGGCGTCGTTATAGGAGGCGAAGTCGATTCCGGTGGAATCACTTTTTTTATTTTTGAAGTTCTATTTATCGGCGCAATCGCCTTAAACTTATTGGAATTAAACTCACTTTGAGCATAGCCATTTAGTGTAATACAAATCATTATAAACAACAAAACCTGTTTCATATACTATCAAAGTTATTTAATCATTTTTTTTAATTTTAAAACTACTACTTCACAACAGTAAAAATCCAATATAACATTTAGAGTTGCAGTAAATCAATTTAGAACCTCTATATTATTCTTTCATTAATATAATGGTTGCCTTATAACCCAGCCCAATATTCCATTGATTTGATGCCTCAACCGTACCTTTGTCATCATAAACCTGAAATTCTGCCGTATTAGGTGCAGCAAAGCCTTCGTTTAATGCTTCAAAATCTATCTTGTTAACGCCTTTTTCCAACTTGATTTCAAAGCCTTTAAATTCTCCATTCAAAATAACCTCAGGCTGAATCATCTTATCGTTTAAATATACTCGAATCTTATCGCCATCCACATAGGCGGCATCACGATATCTTACCTTGGCTGTAACTGAATTCGTTTTGAAATTACCTAAATTCTGATTTTTTTTATAAACCTCTCCTGGAATAATAGCATCATTTTTGGGCACAATAAAATCATTCTTGGGAATCTCAGCCGGTACATAAGGTTTAATTTCGGGCAAATTTACCTTTGACGGAGTTAATTGTTTAACTTTCAGACCCTTATTTTTAGGCGCAACCGCTTTAAATTTTTTGCTAAATTCGTTTTGCGCATATCCACTCAAAGACATACCAACTATCATTATTAAAAATAGAATCCTCTTCATTGCTTGTATTTTAATTTATTTACTGCTTATTTTTTTTTAAAAATAAAAAAACTGATGGCATTAAATCACAAACGTCTTGTAATTTAACTTTCATTTATAACATTCAATTATCAATTTTATTACATTTAAGAACATTTAATTTCCTAGAATACCTTTATAAAAATTGAACTTTTTAATTAAAAACCAGCATTTTTTATTTTACTATTTTTTATAAATTGCAAAAAATATACCAAAAATTTGAAATCAATTTTAAACCTTGAAAATCAAGCGCTATTAACCACCTAAATAAGTAAAAATGAAAAGAGAAAATATATTGACAGGCTCACCGTGGGAAGATAAAATGGGCTACTGTAGAGCAGTTCGTATTGGAAATATCATTGAAGTCTCCGGGACAGTGGCAATTGTTGATGGCGAGGTTGTAAAAGCTAATGATGCGCATGCTCAAACACTAAACATTCTTACAAGAGTAGAGAAAGTGCTCGAAGATCTTAATGTAGGAATGAAAGATGTTATTCGCACTCGAATATTTACTACTGACATTAACAACTTTGAAGCTGTTGCTTCTGCTCACGCTAAATTTTTTAAAGACATAAAACCTACCACTGGTTTTTATGAAATCAGCAAATTGGTAGGTCCTGAATATCTGGTAGAAATAGAATTTACAGCTATAGCCACTGAAAAACCATTAATTCAAGAAGGATTGTAATACTTTAGCAAAAAAAAATCCGAGTCAATTCTAATTTTGAATCTAATGAATTTAGAAAAAATAAAAAAAATCATATTTCTTGCCGCCAAATGGATTTCCATTTGCACATTAATAGGACTTTTTTCAGGCACGGCTTCGGCATTTTTTTTGGTTGCTTTAGAATGGGTTACACAAACTAGAGAAAACAACAATTGGATTATTTGGCTTTTGCCAATAGGAGGTCTGATTATAGGATTAGGCTATTACTATTTGGGCCAAGAAGTGGTAAAAGGCAATAATCTGTTACTAGAAGAATACGACAATCCTAAAAAAACCATTCCTCTAAAAATGGTGCCTTTGGTACTTATTGGAACATTAATCACCCATCTTTTTGGAGGTTCCGCAGGTCGTGAAGGAACAGCAGTACAAATGGGAGGAGCAATAGCCGATCAATTCACAAGCCTTTTCAAACTTGATAATTCGGAACGAAAGACAGTCCTGATTTTAGGAATCAGTGCCGGGTTTGCTTCCATTTTTGGAACACCTTTGGCGGGAGCCTTATTTGCTTTGGAAGTTTTATATTTCAGTAAAATTAATTTCAAGAGTATTGTCCTTTCTTTTATAGTGGCTTACGCAGCTTATTTTACGGTCGAGCTTTGGCAAGTAGAACATACCCTTTACAGCATTCCTGTTGTTCCTGAAATTACTTTCATCAACTTACTTTGGACGATTTTCGTCAGTTTGTTATTTGGCTTTGCCGCCATGCTATTTTCCCGAAGCACCCACTTGTGGCAAACTTTATTTTCGAAAACGATACCGTTCCCCCCGCTTCGTCCTTTTATTGGCGGAATTATTCTTGCAGCTTCAATTTATTTTATAGGTACCACTAAATACATCGGTTTAGGAATTCCAATGATTGTTGATGCCTTTTCGACTCCAAATGCTTCCTATGATTTTCTAATTAAAATACTATTTACTGGTTTTACACTTGGTGCTGGCTTTAAAGGTGGTGAAGTAACTCCACTTTTCTTTGTTGGAGCCACTTTAGGAAGTGCTTTATCAGTAGTCGTTCCTTTGCCTATCGCACTTTTGGCCGGAATGGGATTCGTCGCCGTTTTTTCGGGAGCAACCCATACACCTATTGCCTGCACTGTAATGGGACTAGAACTTTTTGGAATAGAAAGTGGTGTTTTTATTGGCATCGCTTGTTTAATCGCATATTTTTCTTCGGGATCTGTGGGGATTTACCAAGCCCAGATTGTAAAAGGTCCAAAATACCGTTTATACCAAAAAATTAAGAATAAAGATATTGACCTTTTATAATAGGTGAAAATCGTGTTAATGATTTCAACTTTACATTAAAAAAATGTAATTTCGCAATCTATGAAAATACAAGACATTCAAGCGATACAGTTGTTATTATCAACTCCAAAAAAAATTGCCATAATTCCACACCGAGGCCCTGATGGCGATGCTATGGGTTCTACTTTAGGACTGTATCATTTTTTATTAAAAAATAACCACCGTCCGGTAGTGGTTTCTCCAAATGAATTTCCTGATTTTCTGGCTTGGATGCCGGGATCAGAAACCGTTAAAATATACGAAAAAGACAAAGAAAACTGCACTAAAATTCTTGAAGAATCAGAGCTAATTTTTACTTTAGATTTTAATGCTTTACACCGTACAGGTGAAATGGAAAAGGTACTTGAAAAACTAACCGCTCCGTTCATCATGATTGACCATCATCAAAAACCGGATGATTACGCTGCATTTATGTATTCAGATACTTCTTTTGGATCTACTTGCGAGATGTTATACAACTTCATTTGTCTTCTTGGGAAAAAAGCAGATATCGACAAAACTATTGGGACTTGTATTTACACCGGAATTCTTACGGATTCAGGCTCTTTTCGTTTCCCAAAAACAACCGGAACAACGCATCGAATTATTGCCGAATTAATTGATTTAGGTGTTGAAAACACGGAGATTCCAACTTTACTTTTTGACAACAGTTCATACGGGCGTTTGCAATTGTTAGGTAGAGCGCTACAAAACATGAAAGTAATTCCAGAGCATAAAACAGCCTATATAACATTGACACAAGACGAATTAAACTCTTTTGATTATGTAAAAGGAGACACAGAAGGAATCGTAAATTACGGATTAAGCATCAAAGGAATTAACTTTACCGCAATTTTTATTGAAAACAGAGAAGAAAAAGTAATTAAAATTTCATTTCGTTCTCAAGGTGATTTTGATGTCAATCAATTCGCAAGAGATCATTTCCATGGTGGCGGTCATCGCAATGCTGCCGGTGGAAAATCAGAACTTTCCATGGAGGAAACGGTAAAGAAATTTGAAGATTTAGTACAAAAATTAACCCTGTAATACATTATGAAAAATAACCATGCACTTGCAATTGTATTATTATTAGCACTATTAATTTCCAGTTGCAAACAACATCAGGAAGCCAGAAGACCTATTTCACAGGCTTCGGGTAGTTTTATGAAAAAATCGATAGCCCGAAATAAAAAATTAATTTCTGGCGAAGAAGCACAAATTGATGCGGTAATTAGAAGAAATTCAAACATAAAATTTATCGCTTCTACAAAAGGATATTGGTATTCTTACATCACAAAAAACACACTGGACACTCTTACTCCCAAAAAAGGAGACGTTGCATTCTTTGATTACGAATTAAAAGATTTAAAAGGAAATGTCATTTATTCAGAAGTAGAATTGAGACCTCAAATATATTACGTTGACAAACAAAATATTATGATGGGATTGAGAGATGGGATAAAATTAATGCATAAAAAAGAAAAAGTAAATTTCCTTTTCAATTCACACATGGGCTTTGGTTATCATGGTGACAACAAGAAAATTGGCACAAATCAGCCTTTGCTTTGTATAGTGACCTTGCGTGATTTCATACCAGAAGCAGTCTATAAAAAACAGAATGAAATTAAAACAACTTCACCCGCTCCTGTATCTAAACCAGAAGTCATTACCGAAACCACACCAAAAGATACTGTAACACAATAAAAAACAAATATAAAATTCACATGAAAAAAAGCATCCTTCTAGTATTCCTTGTAATTGCATCATTTTATTCTTGTAAAGAAGAACATAATAATCTTCCTGATGGTTTGTATGCCAAAATTGAAACCAACAAAGGGGATATTATTGTACAATTAGATTTTGTAAAAGCGCCAATCACTGTTGCTAATTTTGTGACGCTTGCCGAAGGAAAAAATGAATTTGTCACCAATGAAAACCTTAAAAACAGACCCTTTTTTGACGGATTAAAATTTCACCGAGTAATAAAAGATTTTATGGTTCAAGGTGGAGATCCATTAGGAACGGGATCTGGTGATACAGGATATAAATTTAAAGATGAATTTTCTGATTTAAGATTCGACAAAGCTGGTGTTTTGGCTATGGCCAATAATGGTCCGACGACTAACAGCAGCCAGTTTTTCATAACACACGTTGCGACTCCGTGGTTAGACGGTAAACACACTATTTTCGGCCATGTTGTCGAAAAAGGAATGGAAGTAGTCAACAAAATTGAACAAAATGATTACATGAATAAAGTAACCATTATCAGAAATGGCGAAGCGGCAAAAAAGTTTGATGCCGTAAAAAAATTTCATGATTATTTTGCCGTAGAATCAGAAAACCAAAAGAAAAAATTGGCTATTGATGCCGAAAACAAAAGAGTGTATGACACAAAATACAAAGAGGTACGCAATCAAAAAATAGCCTATTTTGCAGAATTAAAAACGAAGGCAACGATAACTCCTACTGGTTTAAAATACGTTATCATTAAAAAAGGCGGCGGTAAAAAACCAACTAATGGAGCTAATGTATTTATTCATTATGCAGGTTTTCTTGAAGATGGCGAATTATTTGACGCAAGTATTGCAGAAGTAGCTAAAACTTTTGGTAAATACGACGAGAATAGAGCGGCACAAAACGGATACCAACCAATCCCTTTTCAGGCAGGGAAAAAAGATGGCATGATTCCTGGTTTCATTGAAGGATTAGAACAATTATCTTTTGGAGATAAAGCAGTAATTTTTATCCCTTCGAGATTAGGTTATGGAGCAGCTGGTGCTGGTGGGGTAATTCCTCCAAATGCCAATATTATTTTCGAAATCGAATTATTAGAATCAATGCCCAAATAATATTTTACAACAATTATAATTCAAAATTTGTCAGACTTAAATTATTAAGAAAATGAAATCTAAAATTCTACTTTTATTATTTTTGGGCGTACTCAATATGCATGCCCAAGTTAAAAAGAAACCAGTTACAGGTAAAAAACCAATAACTGCAGTTAAGGTAACTCCAAAAATCCCTGTAACTACCGAAGGGATTTTTGCAACAATTTCAACTACTAAAGGAGATATTGTAGTTCAATTGGAGTATGCAAAAACACCGGTAACCGTAGCGAACTTTATCGCTCTTGCTGAAGGAACAAACACTTATATTTTAGACGATAAACTAAAAGGTAAACCTTTTTTTGACGGTTTAAAATTTCACAGAGTCATCAAGGATTTTATGATTCAGGGTGGTGATCCTTCAGGAAATGGATCTGGTGGACCCGGTTATGCGTTCAAAGATGAATTTACAGATTTGAAATTTAATAAGGGTGGAATTTTGGCAATGGCTAATTCAGGACCAACAACTAATGGCAGCCAATTTTTTATTACCCATAAAGAAACGCCTTGGTTAAACGGAAAACACACTATTTTTGGTCATGTTACCCAAGGAATGAACATTGTGAACGGGATTGCTCAAAATGATATAATCACTAAAATCACAATCATCAGAAAAGGACTTTTAGCTAAAAAATTTGATGCTCCAAAAGTATTTGCAGACTACTATGGCAATAAAGCCGAAGATGCTAAAAAACAAGCATTGATTGATGCCGAAAATCAAAAAAAGCAAACTGAAATTCAAGCAGAAAGCAAAAAAGCATACACGCAACAATATGCGCCCGTTATTGCTGCAAAAGTAACCTACCTAGCAACTGCAAAAGCAGGAGCAATTACAACGGCTTCTGGTTTAGCGTATAAAATAGTTAAAAAAGGAAATGGAGTAAAACCAGTTGACGGTTCCACTTTCTACTTTCATTATGCAGGATATTTTGAAGACGGAACCTTATTTGACAGCAGTTATGAAGACGTTTCTAAAGCCTATGGGAAATACGATGCCAACAGAGCCGCTCAAAACGGATACCAGGCTTTTCCTTTTGAAGCGGGTAAAAAAGACGGTATGATTCCCGGATTCATGGAAGCATTAGCACTAATGTCATATGGAGACAAAGCGGTGATTTTTATCCCCTCTAAATTAGCGTATGGAGAAAGAGGTGCCGGAGGAGTTATCCCACCAAATACTAACCTTGTTTTTGAGTTAGAAATGTTTGAAAAACAACCTGTAGCAAAACAGTAAACTTCAAAAAGTATTAAATAAATAAACCCGACAATTTACTTTGAAAATTGTCGGGTTTATTTATTAATTTATTTCGATAAAACTTAATTAATCAAAAATGCAACACACATAAAAGACAGATTAAAAAAACATTTTAAAAATTAGTTTTCTCTGCAACAGCTTTGCGCTATCAGCCATAAATCAATACTATTACTTCTTCCCAAATTTCCAATCGAATTCATCTTTTTGATTGATAATAGCACCAATCTCAAACTTTACCACCTCATCAAATTCCGTTTGAAAGATAATCCAATTGTCTTCGTTAAAATAGTTTTCAAAAGTATCAAATTCCTCTTGTGTGAATTTAATCAGTCCTTTTGGAGCCAATTCTTTTTTAACTTCACTAATTTTTTTATTGATAATTTTAGTCCCGAATAATTCCAAGTCCGGACTCGAAGCTACAATATAACCTAATTTCAAATCTTCTTCAACATAGAACGTCAAACGCACTTTCAATGCATTATATGCAAAAATCACATTGTTGTCTTCGTCTTTATAATTCCGATCCGGATTACCGTAAACAGCGGTAACATCATTCTGTTTCATTCCGAAAAGGAGCTTATCGATTCCGTTTTTTAAGTTGATTTTCATATTCTTTAATTTTGTCGCAAAGTTCGCAAAGTTTTTCGCAAAGTGCACTACCTTTTTTGTTTAAAATTACTTCGGACACCAGCACCAATTAGCCTCCCAATCTTTATAATTTGGGCGTGACCTCGTTGCAGAAAGTATAAATACAAATCCTGTTTTTTATAGCAACAAGGTCGGGCTATCCGCTGCAATCTTTTATTCTCGCTGCGCTTCATAAAAGGATTTTCACTGCTATCCCTCACGAGAAAATGGTAATAACAGCCGAAAATTACACCCACTTAATTACAAAAAGGATCCTGCAAATAAGAAGGTCTTTGACGATTTGTAAGAAAAAAACGTTATATTTGAATTTAAATAATGTGAAACAAACCTTCGCCAATCTACCAATATGTGGGTGCGTATAAGAAGGTTTATTATGCCTGTATACAAGTTGTAGGCAATGTTGCCAAAAAACCGAATTATATGAAAAAAGCATTAATTTTCTTAATTTGAGTTATGATTAGCTGTAATTCAACTAAAGAAATATCAAATTTAGAAAAAGAAAAAATAACTTCTGAACTGGATTACATCTTTAATATTGACTAAAAATATAGTACAGGAACTCCTTCTGAAGACCTTATTAAAAAATCTGGATTAATATAAGCGTGGAAAATTTTTACATTAGAAAGAGATAGCGTTGACCTCGCTAATCAACAAAAAATCAAAAAAATAAATTCAAAATATGGTTATTTAGGATTTGATAAGGTTGGTGGAGAATACTCAGAAATATTCTGAATTACTATCCAACACGCCGATAATGACGTTAAATTTCAACAGAAAATGCTTAAACAATTAGGAAAGGAAATTGAGAAAAATAACGCAGAAAAATCTAATTATGCAATGCTATAAGACAGAATTGCAATTAACCTAAACCAAAAACAGAGATTAGGTTCGCAACTTATTTACAATAAAGCAGGACAAGCAATTCCTAAGAAGGGATTACTTGATTCACTAAATGTTGATAATTTGAGAATTAAATATAATTTACCTCTATTTAAAGAATATTATAATTTCATGACAACATTACATTTTGAAATGACTAAACCACTATGGACTGAAAGTCCATAGATTTGGTTGTCAGACTTAAAGTCTGCATGGTTGCTAGTCTTCAATTATGAAGTTATCATTATTATTTTCATTCGGGTTTCTGTGATGTTCCAAATATTGATTTACCATTTCATCAGTGATATTACCCGTACTCCAACATCCAAAACCTATTGCCCAAAAATGACGTCCCCAATATCTTCTTTTTAGGTCTGGGAATTCAATTTGTAGTTTTCTTGAAGAACGTCCTTTCATTAATTTAACCAAAGTGCTTACATCTTGGGATGGGCGATATTCAATGTGCATGTGGACATGATCTTTTGATACAACTCCCTTTAGTATCTGAACTCCTTCTGCTTCACATATTTGTATCAAAATAGTTCTACAACGCATTTTTATATCACCTTGCAAAACTGCATACCTATACTTTGTAGCCCAAACTATATGAACTGATAATCTTGATACTGTATGTCCATTTGTTCTTTGAAAATCCATATTCAAATGTACATTTTTAGAAGCTAAAAGCGAAATGCACTAAAGTGCATAGTTTTAACTATTTTTGGGACCAATAAAGATCTGTTTTTAAGACAAGGAATGAAAGAACCAAAACTGTATGAATAAAAATACTGCCTACAATCGAGTAGACGGCTCCGCCAGAAACTGACGGAGTGCGTCTCTCACACCACCGTACGTATGAGTCTCGTGTACGGCGGTTCGCAGAGTGATGGGTTGAGTTCTATGTAAATCTCCAACATTGATCGATAGCCTTTCTTCTTAAGTAGCAGTAGGGTAATTGTAGTGGTAAGAATTGGACTCTGAGCGATTCACCAGCCTCCTTTTTTTTTTTTGGTTCTGCTTCAAGCACAAGAATGGTCTTTATGAACTTAGTGACTACAAATCAAATAAAAAATCAAACTCAATATATCTAAATAACAAAATAAAGAACAAATGAAGAGTTTAGATTTACAAGAAATCAAAGAAATGGCGTTAAAAATTAGAGAGCAATACCATCAACTGGAGAAAACCCACCACGGCAGTAAATGGACGGTAGAAGAAGATGCTTTGGCTTTTCTTACTGATGCGGGATTGGTAGGACGTCACACCATGTCACAACAAGGTCGTTGGCCAAAAGGAAATACAAACCCTGAACTGCAGCATAAATTAGGTGAATGTATTTGGTGGCTGACAGTACTTGCTAACCGAATGGACATAGACATTAATGAATCAATCGAATCTTTCTTGATAAAAACTGAAAAATTATTAGCGGAATAAAAATTATAAAAAAAATCAATCACTTAAACCAACAATCATCATGAAACAACTTTCAAAACATTTTGCAGTAAAGACAATCCTAATTGCTTTATTCATTCAACTCGCGACAGTAGCCGTCTCCATTGGGCAAACCAAAACGGAGCAAATCGATAAATTGATGAATCTATACTCGGACTACGGGCAATTTAACGGTTCTATCCTTGTCGCTGACGCTGGTAAAGTCATTTATAAAAAGGGATTTGGAATGGCAAACATGGAATGGAATATTCCGAATCAACCAGATACCAAACACCGGTTGGGTTCCGTTACCAAACAATTTACTTCCATGTTGATCCTTCAATTAGTCGAGCAGGGAAAATTAAAGTTCGATGCTCCTATCGCAACATATCTTCCTGATTATCCTAAAGCATCAGGTGATAAAATTACTATTCATCATTTGCTGACACACACATCAGGAATTCCAAATTATACTTCGTTTCCTAATTTTGTAAAAGAATTAAGCATCAATCCTTACAGTCCTGAAGCATTTGTAAAAAAATTCGCTGACTTACCGCTGGAATTTACCCCTGGCGAAAAATTTGCCTACAGCAATTCCGGTTATTTTTTATTGGGGTACATCATAGAGAAGGCTTCCGGCAAAACTTACGAGCAGTTTTTACAAGACAATATTCTTACGCCTCTTAAAATGACTAATACTGGATTCGATCACCATGAAACTATTCTGAAAAACAGAGCTTCTGGTTATGAGAAAAATGGTAAAAATTATCTTAATGCCAGTTATCTTGATTTATCTATCCCCTACGCTGCGGGTTCTTTGTATTCAACCGTAAATGATTTGTATTTGTGGGACCAAGCACTTTACACAGAACAATTACTTTCGAAAAAAAATAAAGATTTATTGTTTAATCCCTACATACCAGCAGGACCTGGACATTATGGTTACGGATGGTTTATCAATAAGGCTTTTAATGGAGAAAAGAATGACAGCTTAACGGTTGTTGAACATGGCGGTGGAATAAATGGATTCAACACTTTGGTTTCCCGAATTCCGTCTGATAAAAATTTAGTTGTTTTGTTAAATAACACCGGAGGTGCAAAATTAATCGAGATGAACACTGCTATTAGAAATATCCTTTACAATAAACCGTACAGTATGCCTAAGAAATCATTGGCCATTGCTTTCGTAGACGTTATTCTGGAAAAAGGAATTGCATCCGGACTTACTTATTTTAAAGAAAATAAAAATTCAAGTGTCTACGCTATCAACGAAAATGAAATGAACAGCGCCGGATATCAATTATTACAAACCGGAAAAATAAAAGAAGCGATAGAAGTTTTCAAACTAAATGTGGAAGCTTTTCCGCAATCAGGAAATGCTTACGATAGTTTGGGCGAAGCCTATTTGAAAAATGGAGATAAAAAACTTGCGATTATAAATTATAAAAAATCCGTGGAGCTTGATCCTAACAATGCAAATGGAAAAAAAGTATTGGATGAAATTTCCAAACAATAAATTATTAAACCTTTTTTAAAAATCAAAAAAACTGCAATTTTCATTGCAGTTTTTTTATAATCAAACTTCGATTGTATTGTTTTCAATTACATATAGGTATTATCGTATTTTGTTAAAATTACCCGAAATTATAAGCAATTATTATTTTCTTACCTCCTTTTTTTTGTATTTTCGATTTTCTAAAAAATTATAGTGCTTTCCTAATCTTGGAATCTGCTTTAAAATAAAAACAATAATGACATTATTTAGCAAAGAATTATCTTTTCGTTGGTCAGACCTTGACCCTAATTTTCATGTGCGACACAGTGCCTATTATGATTTTGGTGCTCAACATCGTATTGAAATTCTGGAAAGCCTGGGTTTAACCATGAAGGTTTTGCGATCACAAAATTTTGGTCCCATATTATTCAAGGAAGAATGCGTTTTTAGAAAAGAAATAATGCTTTCGGATAAAATAGTTATGCATACCAAAATTTCTAAAATGAGACCCGATGCTTCCCGTTGGTCCATTGTACATGAATTTATTAATGACGAAGATAAACTTTGTGCTATAATTACCGTGGATGGTGCCTGGATGGATACAAAACTGCGCAAAATAGCCAACCCAACACCCGAAATAGCGATGGACGCTATTCGTAATTTCCCTAAAACTAATGATTTTCTAGAACTTTAAATTTATGAAACAATTTTTTAAAATTGCCAGCTGCTTACTAATTGTAATGGCACTGGCTGTAAGCTGCAGTCCCTTGATAAACGCAAACACCACTGATTTCACCACTGGAAAAGTGCAGGAAATCGTAGCGGGCAAAGACGGTTATACCGCCAAATTAGCAGCAACCGACAATTCAATTTATCTAGTGACTATCAGTCGCGCCAATTTATTTGAACCAACGCAATATAGACAGGTTTCAACTGGAGAAACTATACAAGTGAAAGGGGATGTTTTTAAAATTTCAGGCGTTAATCATATGACAGTGCGAGTGCTGAAGTAACGAAAAACAAAAAGATTGTAAATCAAGAATTAAAAAGTCAGTAGAACATGTTCTGCTGACTTTTTTGCATTTATCAAATATTTTTCTACAAATTAGTTCTGCTTCGATTAAAAAGTCCAACAATAAACAAAAGAACAATAGCGCCTAAAACCGCTCTACTTGACAAATTACAACAATCGGTTTCACCACCGCCAATACCAAATCTGGTACCTAAACAAACTCCAGAAAAACTCTAGCAATCATGATTGTTTTATTAATTATATTCTATTTAAATAGGTCGAATTGAATAGTTCAAAAAAGTAATCCTTTTTTCATACTTTTATAGACGAAATGTTATTAATTTCTAACTGAAAAACAAAATATGAAAACAACAAAATTACTATTCTTGGTAATTATCGGACTGTCCATCTGCAGTTTTAAGACTGTAACTTCTGATTCTAAAATCGTAGTTCAATCAAGCGAATTCTACCAACTCAAAACCTACGTTTTAAACACGGAACAACAAGTTCAAACCACCGAAAAATATTTAAAAGAATCCTATTTACCTGGATTGAAAAAACTGGGAATTAAAAATATTGGGGTTTTCAAACCAAAGCCAAATCCTAATGACACCCTTAAAAAAATTATTGTTTTAATTCCATTCTCGTCCCTATCTCAATTTCTTGGAGTAGAAGAAAAATTAGCTAAAGACAAATCTTATTTAGCCACCGGAACAGATTATTTGAAAGCGACCTATAATAAAGCACCTTATGTGCGTATCGAATCTGTATTATTGAAAGCATTTGCAGATCATCCCATTTTGACAACTCCTGTTTTGAATAGTCCAAGAGCAAACAGAGTTTATGAATTAAGAAGTTATGAATCAGCAACAGAAGCAATTTATAGAAATAAAGTGGATATGTTTAATGCTGGTGGAGAAGTAAAACTCTTTGAACGCCTTACATTTAATCCGGTTTTTTACGGCGAAGTAATTTCGGGAGCCAAGATGCCAAACCTGATGTACATGACTACTTTTACAGATCAGGAAAGTCGCGATGCACACTGGAAAGCTTTTGTAGATTCGCCAGAATGGAAAGGGCTAATCGCTATGGAAAAATACAAAAACAATATTTCCCACATCGATATCACTTTTTTATACCCAACGGATTATTCCGATTATTAATCCCTTAGATGCCTTGAAGTAACCAAAACTACAACCCTGAATAAGTTGTAGTTTTTTTTATAAAACAACGAAACAATATTCATTTCAAGACTTTATAAAGATAAAAATGAACGCTATACGTATAATAAAGCCATTAAATTTAAGTATCTTTATTCCTATATACTGCTATGGATACCTTCAATCATTTCTTAAAACTTGCAGGTGGGATTGGTTTATTCCTTTTTGCTATGTATCTGCTGGAGGAATCCCTAAAAAATCTTTCAGGACGACGCTTCAAACTTTTTTTGCAACACATAACAAAAAATAAATTTGGCGGTGTTATTGGCGGTGTATTCATAACAGGTATTCTTCAAAGTAGTTCTATGGTTACATTGATGCTACTAGCTTTTGTAGGTGCAGGGGTTTTCAGTATGAGAAACGCTATGGCAATTATCTTAGGTGCAAATCTGGGAACAACAGTTAATAGTTGGCTAATTGCAAGTCTCGGTTTTAAAGTGGATATTGAAGTAATTGCGTATCCTACAATATGCTTAGGAGGTATATTTCTTATCCTTTTTAGTAATCGCAAATCAATGAAATACCTTGCCTATTTCCTTTTTGGTTTTGGTTTACTTTTCATTGGTCTTTCCTTTATGAAAACCGCAATGGAATCACAAGTACAGGATTTTGATTTTTCAAAATATGTTGAAATGCCAAAAATCGTTTTTATATTTATTGGTTTTCTAATTACACTTATTGTACAATCCAGCTCTGTAACTATGGCCCTTACGCTTAGTGCGCTTAACGCCGGCGCGATTAGTTTTCCTATTGCGGCTACAATTGCACTGGGATCAGAAACGGGTACTATCATTAAAATTGTTTTAGGAGCTATTGGCGGCAATGCTTCAAAAAAACGAATTGTACTGGGTAATTTATTTTTTAATATTTTTATTACGGGGTTGGCTTTTTTATTTTTGAATCCACTTCTTCTGTTGATTACTGATGTTTTGAATATAAAAGATCCGCTAATAGGGCTAGCCACTTTTTCCAGTCTGATTAATTTTGTAGCCATTCTTATTTTTTTTCCAATACTGAATTCCTTCACAAAGTTTTTGGAATTATTTTTTAAAGATACCGATGCAGCTTCGGCTGCATTTATTAGTCATGCTACAATCAAAGAACCTGAAACTTCCCTTGATTTACTCCGTATGGAAACAAAATATTTCATACACAATTCAATGGTATACAACTTGGAACTATTCAAAATTGACACCTTGACGCTTCGTGAAAATGATGACTTTAAAACAATCAATGAAAAAAGAAATTTCTTTTCGAAAACTACAGAAGAAAAATACGAATTTCTGAAGCAATTACAAGGTGAGATACAATCGTTTTATTTAGAACTACGAACACAAGTAGAAGGAGAACAACAAGCGCAACTCAACCAACTAATTTCAGCTGTACGCAGTGCCATGCATGCTGTAAAAAGTGTGAAAGACATTGGAACAAATATTACAAACCTCCGTAATTCGTCAAAAGACATCAAGTACAATTTCTTTATACATCATAAAAAAGAAACCGAAAACTTATACCTTGAACTTTATTTAATGCTTACTCAAGTTACAAAAGCAAGATTTGAAGAATTACAGCTTCTATTTGATTCTATCCAAAATAATTACACTACCGCTCTCAACACTTTTTATACCGAAGCCGTAAATGCTCCTATTGAAAAAATAGATATAACGACTGTCATCAATTTTAACAGAGAATTATTCACCTCTAATAAAGCAATGGTTATGGCTATAAAAGAAATAGTTTTAGATGAAAAACAAGCTGAAATTTTCAATGAGATTCCAAAATATAAGACTTAAATAAATATCCATTCGTTTTCTTGACTCTAAACAATTGTTTAATAGTTAGTTACTAATTTTTAAAATTATCTCCAACCTTATTTAATCCAAAAATTTTACAATATTTACTCAAAAATTTATAAGGTTTTTCTAATTGAAATTTACATCTTTGTAGATTACTCGATTTTAGATTAAAATTGTTAATCTGGTTTAAATTGGTTATTTTTAAACCTTAAAAAACACTTCATTTGAAAAACTATTTAAAGAAAATTTTAAAAATTTTCCTTTGGACATTAGGAGCAATCATACTTTTGCTTCTTTTGCTAATAGCCATTATTCAAATTCCTTCCGTTCAAAACTATGCTAAAGAAAAAGCAGTAACCTATCTTGAAGGTAAGATTAAGACCAAAATTACTATTGACACTTTACAAATTGGATTTCCACAAAAGATAATACTCAAAGGTGTTTATTTTCAGGATCAAAAAAAAGATACGCTTTTAGCCGGACAAAAATTGGCCGCTGATATTAGTCTGCTGCAATTAATGAATAACAAAATTGAGATCAACTCGCTCGAACTTGAAGGAATTACGGCTAATTTAAATAGAGATACGAAAGCAGTCTTTAATTTTGAATATATCTTCAAAGCTTTTGCTTCACCAGAGAAACAAAAGAGCGATTCTCCTCCGATGCAATTTTCAGTATCCGAAATTAAGCTGGACCGAATAAAATTTAACTATAATGATGCCGTTACAAAAAATGATTTAAATGCTAATCTTAATCATTTTGAAACAACTGTAAAAACGTTTGATTTAGACCAGATGATTTTTGAAATTCCAAAAGCTAAAATTAATGGTTTACGGTTTAAATTAAAACAAGGTTTGGTTCAAATATCCAATAGGACCAAAATTGCTGCTATAAAAAATGCACCGGAATCCATCTTAAAATTAAAACTGGGAGAAATTGATTTTGCTAAAATTGATTTTGATTACGAAAGTGACGAAACCAAATTATCAACTAAATTTTATTTAAAAAAACTATTAGCTAAAATTGATAAAATTGATTTTAACAATCAATTATTATTATTTGACAGTATTGATTTAACCGGTGCAGAAGGAGAATTAGCTTTTGGTAAACTTGACCCAACAACTGCAAAAAAAGAAACTAATACTGAACCTAGCAACTGGGAAGTCAAAGTAACTAAAACTGAGTTTAAACGAGTGAACTTCCGATATGACAATAATAATATTGACAGAATAAACGAAGGCATCGATTACAACCATTTAGATTTTACTAAATTAAACCTACAAGTAGATGCTTTGTATTACAATCCGGAAAATATTTCCGGGGATGTAAATTCATTAACATTTAGAGACAAAAGTGGTTTAAACGTTCAATCGTTTAATGCTGAATTTTTCTATGGTAAAAAGAATGCTTTTCTTAAAAAATTATATTTAAAAACGCCTCAGACTGAATTGAGAGATGAAATTCTTATAAGTTATCCTTCCATTCAATCCTTGGTTAAAGATCCAGGGGAATTAGGGATTACAGCTAACTTGAAGAAAAGTAAATTGGGTATTAAAGATATTTTGCTTTTTGCGCCCATTTTAATAAAAACGAATCCTTTCATGAGTTATCCCAATGCGATACTGCATGTAAATGGTAAAGTGTCGGGAAAATTGAAGAATTTTGCGTTTCCAGGTGTTGAAATCAGCGGTATCGGAACTACGAAAGTGGCTGCTAGCGGAAGAATCATTGGTTTGCCGGACGTCAATAAAGCGTACTTTGATTTGAATATTAAAGATTTGCAATCCGGTTCTAAAGATCTCAATGGAATTTTACCTCCGGGAACGATTCCAAATTCAATACAAATGCCTTCAAAGTTCAGTACAGTAGGAACTTTCAAAGGAACTATTGCTAATTTTAATACAAATTTGAAATTGGTAAGTAGTTTTGGAAACGCAAAAATCAATGGTACATACGACCGCAGAATAAAAAATTACGATCGATATGATGCTAAAATGGAACTGACCAATTTTGATTTAGGGAAATTTATCAAAAAAGATTCTATTGGAAAAGTCACTTTAAAGGCGAACATTAAAGGAAGTGGTTCTAATCTAAAAACAGCTACAGCTTCCTTGAACGGAACGATTCAAAAAGCGTACTATAACAAATATACGTACCATAATTTGAGTGTAAAAGGGAATATTCGTAACGGAAATTTCAACGCAACTGCGGTTGCAAAAGATCCTAATCTGACTTTTGATTTGGTTAGCAGCGGAAGTTTTAGAGACAAATATCCAACCGGAAAATTAAAACTGAATATTGATATCGCGGATTTGGAAAAACTAAATCTTCACGCTGGTCCTATGAAAATTAGAGGCGTTGTTGATGCTGATATTCAATCTGCTAATTTAGATTATCTTAATGGTACTCTAAATGCGCATAATATTGCCATTGCAAATGCAAAAGAACAATTTGTAATAGATTCAATAAGCGTAGTTGCAACATCCACTTCTGAAAAGAATTCATTAGTATTGAAATCTCCGTTTATGGATGGAGAAGTAAACGGGAAATACAAGTTATCAAAAATAGCGACAGCCTTATCTAATTCTATAACGAAGTATTACGACAGTAAGCCAAATTCAAGAAAAATCGCTGTTGAAAAACAACAGTTTGCTTTTAAAATTGGTGTAAAAGACAGTCCTATTTTATTGAAACTTATCCTCGAATTGAAAAGTCTAGAGCCTATTAACATCAATGGAAGATACAATTCTGTCAACGATTCTATAGTTCTGAACGGTACAATTCCAAAATTAATTTACGGAGAAAATACGATAACAAATGCCGTATTTAAAGTTGACACTCAAGATAAAGCTCTCGTTTATAGTTTAATTGTAGACGACATCCAAAACAAGCAAATTCAGTTGCCTTACACCAATATTTCGGGGAAAGTACAAAACAACATTCTGGATTATACGCTGCAATTAAAAGATGTAAAAGACGTAGAACGATACATAATAAGTGGAACTTTGCAAGCAAAAAACGGAAATAACGAAGTAAATCTTGACCCAAGTAATCTATTACTTAACTACGAAACTTGGAAAATAGCACAAGATAATTTAATTCGTTTTGGCAAAAGAGGAATTTACGCTGATAATTTCGAATTGAGTAAAGAGGGAAGCAGCATCAAAATACAATCACAATCTAACGCTACAAATGCACCGATCGCAATTGATTTCAAAGATTTTGACATCAAAACCATTACTAGTATAGTTGAAAAACAGGATTTACAAATGAGTGGTAAAATCAATGGAAATGCATTGGTTAAGAATGCAACTACATCTCCACTTTTTACTGCGGATTTAAACATTGAAAATTTTACTTTCAAAAAAGATACCGTTGGTAACATTAATATAAAAATAAACAACGTTTTTGCTAATAGATACGATGCGGTAATTTCGATTACAGGCCAGGGAAACCAAGTCAATTTAGACGGAAATTACAAAACAACTGACAGTAGTTTTGATATGAATCTCGCTATTGAAAAACTGAACCTGAAAAGTATTCAAGGTTTTACATTGGATAATATAAAAGAAAGTACCGGATTTTTTAGTGGTAATTTCAAGATTACAGGGAATACGTCTCAACCTAAAGTTGTTGGAGAGCTACAATTCAATGAAATTGGCTTCAAAGCCACGCAACTCAATTCAAAATTCAAGTCTGCAAATGATAAAATTGTATTTACTGGTGACGCGATACTTTTCAATAATTTCATTATAAAAGACGAGAAAGACAATGATTTAACTATTAACGGAAAAATTAACAGTACCAATTTCAGCAATTTTGGTTTTGATTTAGCGTTGGACGCAGACAATTTTAAAGCTGTTAATTCTAAAGCGAAAGATAATGCAATGTATTATGGCGAACTGTACTTAGATAATCATTTAAAAATATCAGGGAATTTAGACAATCCTATAGTAGAAGGTAATATTAAAATTAACAAAGACACTAAATTCACTATTGTTTTACCACAATCTGACCCCTCAATAGCGGACAGAGAAGGTATTGTAGAATTCATTGATCAGGACAATCCACAATTAATGGGGGAAATAGCTCTGGCAGAATTTACTAGCGACTCTGAAATAAAAGGAATCAATGCTTCTGTGAATATTGAAATAGATAAAGAAGCCGAATTATCTTTGGTTATTGACAAGGCAAACGGTGATTTCTTAAAATTAAAAGGTGAAGCACAATTGAATGGAGGAATTGATCCATCCGGAAAAACAACGCTGACCGGACGATATGAATTATCCGAAGGAAGTTACGAAATGAACTTTAATGCTATTAAGAGAAAATTTGATATCAAAAAAGGTAGTTATATTTTGTGGACTGGTGAGCCAACCACCGCCGACATTAGTATCACTGCAATTTATAAAACAGAAGCAGCACCAATTGATTTAGTAAATGATCAATTAGGAACTGTAACTGCAGAAGTTAGAAATACCTACAAACAAAGAATTCCTTTTGAAACCAGATTAAAAATGACTGGTGAACTGATGAAACCCACTATTTCGTTTGACATCGTTTTACCAGAAGGAAACAATAGCGTTTCAACCGAAATCATCAATGCTACACAAGCCAAACTGACTCAGTTGCGCCAGCAACCGGATGAACTGAATAAACAGGTTTTTGCCTTATTACTACTGAATCGTTTCATTGGAGAAAATCCATTTGCAAGTGAAGCAGGAAGACCAAATGTTTCTTCACTGGCGAGAGAAAGTGTCAGCAAAATTTTATCGCAACAACTTAATAATCTGGCCGGCGATTTAATCAGCGGTGTAGAACTTAATTTTGATTTAAATACATCTGACGATTATACAACGGGACAAAAAGCAAATAAAACTGATTTGAATGTTGGAATTTCTAAAAAATTGCTGAACGACCGATTGAAAGTTACTGTTGGAAGCAGCTTTGGAATTGAAGGTCCACAACAAGTTAATCAAAATGCCAATAATATAGCGGGAGATGTTTCTATAGATTACCAGCTTTCGAAAGACGGCAGATATAAAATGCGAGCATACCGTATCAACAAATACCAAGTGGCACTTCAAGGTGAAGTTGTAGAGACTGGAATTGCATTTATAATCACATTGGATTACAACAAATTCAAGGAATTGTTTGGAAAAAGTAAAGCGCGAAAAGCAGCTAAAAAAAATAAATAATAAACTCATGAACAAGAGCCATTTACTATATTTCCTTTTGCTAGCATTGTTTGCATTTTCCTGCAGTAACACAAAATTTTTACCCGAAGGAGAACTACTTTATACTGGAGCGACAGTAAAAGTGGAAGGAAGTGAAATCTCTAATAAAGAAAAAAAAGCTTTAAAAACAGCCTTAGAAGATATTCTTAGACCAAAACCAAATTCTTCAATCCTGGGATTAAGGCCTAAATTATACATTTACAATTTAGCGGGAACACCTAAAAAAGAAAAAGGATGGCGCTACTGGTTGAAAACTAAAGTGGGTGAAGCGCCCGTTTTATACAGTAAAGTTGATTTAGAATACAGCAAAAGTGTTTTACAGAACTTCTCAGAAAATAGTGGGTATTTCAATACTAAAACTTCCGCAGATTCAACCCGACACGGTAAAAAAGCAACTGCAGAATATGTTGTCAAGCCTGGTAGACAATATAAGATCCGAGAAGTAAAATTCCCAATAGATTCTGCTGTAATATCTAGTGCTGTTCGAAATACAGAAAGCACAAGTTTGCTAAAGAAAGATAATGGTTATAGCCTTGATGCGATAAAACTAGAAAGAATTCGCATAGATGCCAGACTAAAGGAAAAAGGCTTTTTTTACTTTAACCCGGATTATCTCAAAGTACAAGTAGACAGCACTGTTGCAGATCATCAGGTGGATCTTATCGTAAAAGTAAAAGACGAAACTCCAAAACTGGCTGAGATACCATTTAAGATTAATAAAATTATCGTGTATCCAAATTATACCATTGGTTCAGACAGCATTCGACCTGATTATAACGCAATCAAAAAATACAACGATTTTACGATTATAGATCCAGAGAATTTATTCAAACCTAGAGTTTTTGATCGTACCTTGTATTTTAAAAAAGAAGATTTATACAATCGTACCAACCATAATTTATCCTTGAACAGATTAGTTAATTTAGGAACTTTCAAATTCGTTAAAAACCAGTTTAAACCTTCTGATACCTTAGGGAATTATTTGGACGCGTATTATTATCTCACGCCGTTACCAAAAAAATCACTTCGTTTAGAAGTCTTGGCAAAAACCAATTCTGCTAATTATACCGGAACCGAATTAAATATAAACTGGAGTAATCGAAACACTTTCAGAGGTGCTGAATTACTTACCATAAGCGCTTTTGGTGGCGTTGAGGTGCAGGTTTCCGGACAGAATAACGGATTTAATGTATATCGCGTTGGAACCGAAGCTAATTTAATTTGGCCACGAGTAGTAGCACCATTTAAAGTGAATTCGCCAAGCGGTTTTGTACCAAAAACAAAAGCTACTCTTGGATATGAATTTCAAAACCGAATCAAATTGTATTCCTTACAGACCTTTAAAGGTTCGTTTGGCTATTTGTGGAAAGAAAATGAGCGAAAAGAACATTTATTGAATATCACTGAGATTACTTATGCAAGTCCGCAAAATGTAACTCCATTATACCAGGAACAAATTGCAGCTAATCCTTCTTTAGGGAAAGTAATTGAGAAACAATTAATCTTTGGTCCTACGTATTCTTATACCTACACCAATACATTAGAGAAAAGAAAGAAAAACACATTTTACTATAAAGGAACTTTAGACTTAGCAGGAAACATTGCAGGATTGGCCACAGGAGCGAACATCTCAAAAGGAGAAACAATTAAACTGTTTGATGTTCCTTTTAGCCAATTTGTAAAAATAGAAAACGATTTTAGACACTACTTGAAATTAGGCCCAGATTCACAACTTGCCAGCAGAATTATTGTGGGTGCTGGATTTGCTTACGGAAATTCGAATGAAATGCCATTTATAAAGCAGTTTTTTATTGGTGGAACTAATAGTTTAAGAGCGTTTCGGGCTCGTTCTATAGGTCCCGGAACTTATGATGGTACTGCCACAACGAGTAGTTTTTTAGCAGATCAATCAGGAGATTTAAAAGTGGAGTTCAATACGGAGTATCGAGCAAAAATTTATGGTCTGGTAAAAGGTGCCTTATTCCTAGATGCGGGAAATATTTGGCTGTTACAAGATAACCCTGAAAAACCAGGAGCTAAATTTTCTAAAAATTTCATGAATGAAATAGCGGTTGGAACCGGAGCCGGATTGCGTTTTGATTTCTCTTTTCTAATTCTGAGAACAGACTTCGCCTTCCCTATTCGGAAACCTTATTTGCCGGATGGGCAACGCTGGGTTTTAGATCAAATCAATTTTGGAAGTAGCACGTGGAGAAAAGAAAATTTAGTTTTCAATTTGGCTATTGGATATCCTTTTTAGGTAGAAATTAAGGCAATAAAAACTTTTTAGAAAAAAGTTCCATTAATTTTTGGTTGAAAATTTCAACACTTTTAACAAATTTATTTGGAACATTCGTAAGTACCACTAAATAAAAAACATTTAATTTAGCTTACTCTCCTATAAAAGCTATATAATTATTTACTGTAATTTGTATTTATTTAAAAATGAACAATTTAAATTGAAATAAAATTAATTAAAGTGAGTAAAATGTTTTTCATTCTTGAAAACTAAACACAATAAAGTAGGCAATACAACCAATAGTAAAGGCATTGCAATAATAAATCCTCCAATCACAGCAATAGCTAGTGGCTGATGCAATTCTGAACCCGTTCCAATTCCTATTGCTAGTGGAAATAAGGCTATAATTGCTCCAAGCGCGGTCATTAATTTAGGACGCAAACGAGTGGAAATTGAATAAATTATAGATTCATTTACATTCCGTGTCAATTTAAAAGTTTCTCTAAATTGTAAAAAAGTAAAAATAGCATTCTCACTTATTATTCCTACTATCATAATAATTCCTGTGTAACTCCCCACGTTTAAAGGCGTTTGCGTTAGAAAAAGCAAAATATAACTTCCTGCAATTCCCAGTACCGAAATTAAAAGGATTACCAATGCCACTCTAAAATCTCTAAATAGAAATAAAATAACACCAAAAACCAATAAGGAAGAAGCGATTAATATCATCAATAATTCCTTGAAAGATTGTTGCTGCTCTTTATAAGCTCCTGCGTATTCTATATAATAACCACTTGGCAAATGAATATTACTTTTAACTTGTATTTGAATATCCTTCATCACACTTCCTAAATCTCTATTATCCAGTCTTCCGGTTACAACACTTATCATTTGAAGATTTTCACGTTCTATTTCAGCCACTCCTTTTTGAGCTGAAATAGCAACTAAACTCGAAATAGGAATCGATTGACCATTAGGTAAAAATAACTGCAATTTTTTGATATCTTCTAAACTTCTTTTTTCTGAATTTTTATAGATTAATCGAATGGGAATTATGCGTTCATTGTCTAATAAATTCCCAATAACATTCCCTTCAAGCGCAGTTTGCAACTGGAATTGCAAGTCAGCCGGAGTGACACCATATTGTGCTAACTGACTATAATTGGGCACAATATTTATAGATGGCCCAGCCAAAACAATACCATCAAATACATCAGCAGTACCTTTTACTTTTTCAACTATTGCATTTACTTTTTTGGCTATTTTTTGTAATTCTGCTTGATTACTGCCAAATATCTTCACTTCAATTGGTGAAACAGAACTCATTAAATCACCTAACATATCCCCTATTACCTGACCAAAATCAATACGCAAAGCGGGCTGAGTCGCCTCTACTTTTTGTCTGATTTCATCAATAATATCATTGCTGGTTTTACTTCGGTCTTTTTTTAATTGAATCAAATAATCCCCGCGATTGGGTTCCGTTATAAAAAATCCCATTTGTGTTCCTGTGCGGCGACTGTACGCTTCTACTTCAGGAATTTTTATAATTATTTTTTCCACTTCTTTGAGCATTCTGTCTGTTTCTCCCAGTGAAGTTCCTGGTGGACTTTCATAATCCAAAATGATGCTGCCTTCATCCATTTCTGGTAAAAAACCAGTTTCTAAATTGGGAAGAATAATAAAAATAGAAAGCACCAGAATGATACAAAATGAAATACTAATTATGGGTTTTCCAATAAAATAAGCGACCCAAGTCTGCGTTTTTACATCATGGATTTCAATTTCTTTTTTCGTTTCCGAATTATTTCCTTTTTTGGAAAGCAATAAATAAACTACCGGAAGTAACAGCCAAGTCACAAAAAAGGAACAGACCAAAGTGATTATCATAGTATCTGTTAACACTTTAAAATACGAACCCGCAACACCGCTCATCAATACAAAAGGAATAAAAATCACAATCGTACTTATGGATGAACCCACCATTGCCGGGAATAAATAGTGAATCGCTTTTTGCAAAAGCGAAACCGTAGGCTCATCAGGATGTTCCTCGTGCGTTCTATGAATTTGTTCTACAACTACAATCGCATCGTCAATAATTAATCCTAAAGCCGCCGCAATCGCGCCTAAAGTCATAATGTTAAAAGTTTGTCCGGTTAAGTACAAAACAATCAATGTTAACCCTAAAGTAACGGGAATAATAATCAAAATAGTGGCACTGGCTTTCACCGATTTCAAAAATAAAACAGCAACGATTATGGCTAACAAAAGCCCTATTAACAAACTATCCGTTACACTTTTTACAGCATCATTTACAAAACTGGCCTGCTCATAAAATGGGGTTATTTTTATGTTTTTCGGAAGGATTTTTTTCAATGATTCCAGTTTATCATGCATCGCCTCTGATAGTGCAATCAAATTTGAATTGGGTTGCTTGAGAACGGCAATAAGAATACTCTCTTTACCATTCGCATTTACTTTTATGTATTCTTTAGCTTCCCGAATTTCAACAGCAGCAATATCTTTTAAGGTTACAATTCCTTTTCCGTTGTTACGAATTACCAAATTTTCCAGTTCGTCCTTTTTATCAACCTGGGCATCCGTAATCGTGAGATATAAATAGCGGTAATCCGATAAATACCCATTGGATTTAATAAAATTAGTTTGACTTAAAACTTGTGTGATAGCATCTGGTGTAATTCCTAATGCTGTCATTTTTGTAAAATCAAGTGACAACCAATATTCTTTTTCTTTTCCGCCAATAATCCTAATCTCAGAAACACCATCAATTTGAGAAAGGAAGGGTTTTATCGTATAATTGGCTATTTTTTTGAGTTCAATAGCGGATAGACCTTTTGCTTCGATAGCATATCCAATTACCGGAAGAATGGAAGGATTCATTTTTTCGACCGAAATTTGAGTATCAGGCGGAAGATTATTTTTTATCTGATTGATTTGCTCTTCTATTCTGGTTTTGCTCAAATCGATATCCGATTTCCAATCCATGAATGCCGAAATCTCACAACTTCCTCTACTGGTTGTACTTCTGACCGTTTTTAAATCTTGAACTTTTTTAATGGCATTTTCCAACGGTTTTGTAACCGTAATCATCATTTTATCGATGGGCTGTTGTCCGGCATCAGCAATGATCTTTATTTTTGGAAAAGTAATTTCGGGAAACAAACTGGTTTGCATTTTAGAATAAGCAAAAAAGCCTCCCAAAATAATTAGAAAAATTATGGCACTCAGTCCGTTTTTATGTTTGACAAAAAAGTTGTTCATTTTATATTTTTGAATTGCCGTTGGCTTTAGCCAACGTTATTGTTGATGTACAGTCATTGGCTTTAGCCAAAATTTAGGTGTTATTTTGGCTAAAGCCAATCAACTTACTCATCCCAATCCGCTGGTTAAAACCAGCGGCAATTGACGAAAAAATTACACGGTAATTTCAAAGACTCAATGGTATTACACTCATTATTTTTTTATCACTTTTACCTTAATTGTATCTGCAACACCATAATTTCCTGAAAGTAAAATTTCATCTTCTAAAGTTAAAACAGGCGATAGAATTTCTACTTTATCTGCCGTTTCTACTCCTTTTTTTATCGGTATTTTTATGGCTGTATTAGGATTAATCAGTTTCATAATCCAAAAATCCGTTTCCGTTTCATTACTCAAAACGGCCGCTTTTGGCAACGAAATCGTTTTTGGATTGGAACTTTTATTAATTCTGACTTTTACAATTAAATTCTCTGGAATGTCATGTTTACCAATGACTTTTAGAATCACACTTTGCGTTTGAGAAGTGGCATCAACGGTAGGCATGTATTTTTGAACTTTCGCTTTTATCAAAGTACTATCCGGTAGGATTACCGTTAGTTCTTCATTGATTGAAACATATTTTTTGAACTCATAAGGCAAACTCAGAACAATCGCAAAACTATTGGAATCATTAATCGTTACTAAGGCATCCCCATCCTGAACGTAATCACCTTGTTGCACATTAACTGAAGTTACAAAGCCATTTGTATTTGCTCTAACTTTTATGGCTCCGCCAAAGTTTAAACTTGGGTCAATTTTATTAATCGTATTCCCTAACACTTTTGCCTCACGAGTTTTTATCGAAAATAATGCTGCCCCGTTAGAAACATAATCATTGGGAGCCACATTAACGGAATTCAAATACCCTGTGGCATTTGCTTTTATAACATTTTTGACCAAATAAGTTGCTGTAGCATTCAGATCAATATAACTTTCAATTGAATGGGTATCAATAGTCGTTAAGGTCACAGGAACACTCGCGTCAATTACTTTTTTGGCTTCGTTGCTATTTTTACAGGAAATAAAAAAAAGCGCTATTAGGATAAAAAATAGAATTGGTTTCTTCATAGAATTAGTCATTAAAACTCCAATAATTAATTTCATTTATGATTTGGAGTTTGGTGCTGTTATTTTGGGAAATGGCATTTTTGATTGCTATTAAATTGCCAACAGCAATACTATATTCGGTAATTTGTGCATCGCCGGTAAGCAATAATTTTTTATTGGCTTCAATTAATGCATCAGCGATAATAAGCTGCGATTGCAACTGATTTTCTACAGCTGCTGATTGTTTCAGTTTCAAATTCAACATCAATAATTGTTGTTTGTATTGTTTATTGAAATTGTTTTTATAGGCTAAATTAGTAGCTAATGCCGCATCATTTTTTTGATGCTGCAAAGTACGTTGGTTTCCATCATAAATAGGAATTGAAAGTCCTAAACCCACACTAAATCCAAAATTTTTATAGGCCTGATAGGCAAAACTGGAATTATAACCTGCATCACCTAATAAAGACAAGGAAGGTTTATAGCTGTAATCAATGAATTTATTTTGATTTTGAAGTTTCAGGCTGTCCACTTCAAATTGTTTCAAAAAAACTATTTTATCCGAAGGTTGAATATTTTTCAAAGTAATTTCAGGCTTTTTTAAATTAATAAAAGTCGTATCGGTTTCTCCTGAAAGGTAATTCAACAAAGCCAAATCATTTTGATATTGCTGTTTTAATTGTAATAAGACCAAATCCTGCTGCTTCACAGTTGCGCTAAAAATCAAATAATCCGTTTGTTTGTAAACTGCGTTTTGGGTTAATTTTTTTAGGATGCTTGTTTCCTGTTTTAAAAGAGTTGCAATTTTCTGGTTGAAACCAATTTGTTCTGAACTTGCCGAAGCCGAAATGTATTGAGCAACAATGGTTTTATTTAAATCTTTTAAAGTGATTTTTTGATTCAAAACCAAAGCTTCTTTTATCAATTGAAACGAGTCTGATTGCGAATTGATTCTGTTTTTCCCAATTATTTTCTGGTTAATACCTACCAAAGCAGACACGGATTGCCCATTACTTAAAGCTGAATCATAGCCAAAACCATTAATTATAGGCGCATAATTACCATTCAAATTTCCAGTAACTTGTGGTTTATAAACTGCGCGATTCAATAAACTATCCAGTGTAGCCGATTTTATTTGGTTGCTGTAATCTTTAATTAAAGGAGAATTATTTTGTGCTTTAGTAATAAAGTAATTCAAATCCTTTTCTTGCGAAAAAGATTTGAAACAAATAAAAATAAGTAGTAAAAGCTTCCATTTCATTGGATAAATTTAGATAAAAAGAATGAAACTATTTAGAAATTGGTTCAACAACTAAAACAACGAAAGAATTAGTCGCTATTCCAGCCCGTGGTTTCGGGTTTTCTGTCGTTGGTTTTTGTTTTGCACCAAAATCTGTTGTAGACAAATACAATTGATTCGTAGTTTTATTTAGTGCAATGGTTCTGGCTTCTTTTTGAGTTTTTACAGTCTCCAGAACTGAAAAAGTATTTGCATTACCCTCTTTTACAACCGTAATGGTTCCTTCGCCATTAGAACTAAATATAAGATTCTTTTTTGGGTCAAAAGCAACGCCGTCACAACCAGCACCAATTGGTAAAGTCTTTATTATTTTCCCATTTGTAGCATTAACAACGATCATTAAATTATTGCTGCAAACAGAAAATAATCGGTTCGTAACTAAATCTATTGCCAATCCTGATGGTTCATCTCCAGGAGCAATACTCCAGGTATTTACAACTTTTAATGTTGAAGCGTTTATTGTTTTTATTTCGTTTTTATCTTCAATATTCACATAAATTAACCCTTTAGTATTGCTTACTGAAAACTCTGGTTTTCCACCCAATGGAATTGTTTTCACTACTTTATTTGTATGGGCATCAATAACCGTAGCATCATTACTTTCAGCATTGTAAACAAACACTTTTCGAGAAAATTGATCGTATAAAATGGCATCTGGTTTAATTCCTGCAATTTTTACTTTTTCAAGTAATTTAAATGTTTTCAAATTGACTACTGTAATAGAATTGTCTTTTCCGTTGCTGATAAATGCTTTATTGAGATCATTGGCAACCGCAATTCCATGAACTCCTTTTGTATCTGGAATAGTAGCTATTGTTTTATCTGATTTTAAATCAATCACATTGACCATATTTCCGTGTGAAACAAATAAATGTTGCGCCACATCATCAACAGCGAGATAATCCCATCCATCATTGCCAGAAGTGCTGATTTTTTTGGATAATTTATAGGTTTGGCTGTAACTATTAGAAATAGAAGCAATAATTATAAATGATAGTAGTATTTTTTTCATTTGAAAGAACTTTTAAAGTTAATTTTACGAAACAAATTTCAGCTGTAATTCTATTTTAATTCTATGGAAACCACAACTCGTTACATAATTAAAAAGAGTTGGATGTAACACCCAACTCTTTATGGTATAAGTTTATTAAAAAAAGTAAAAATTACTCTTTTATGGACATCCCATTTTCTTTAAAAGCTAGGCTTTTACTCTTCATCCCTTTTTTTAAATCTACTTCATAGATTGTCCCGTGTTTCGAACTTTCTGTTTTGTCCGCTTCTGCAATTTTCCAATCACTATATTTCGATTTTACAGCGGCTAAAACCGCTTTTGGTAAATTGATAGCTTTAATTTCTCTTTCCGTTTCCAGCCAGGTTCCATCTTCTGAAAAATTAGCAGAAATCCTGCTTCCTTCTAATGTGAATTCTGCTTCCCATTCTTTTGGCCCTTCAACTCCCCAACTTATCTTTGTTGCAGTAGGAAATTTTTTAGCGAAGGCTTTTTTTACTACATCCGGTGGAGTTCCTGCAAATGCACAACTGCAAATAAACACAATTGACATAATTAATAATTTTTTCATTTTTTTTTGATTTAAAAGTTAATTGCAAATAATTTTACACTACAAATATTAAACACAATTCTATTTTAATTCTATGCTAATAAATTGCAAATCATAATATTAACTTAATAAATCAATTAACTAAAACTACATTTGGTCAATTATTTGCAAAAATACTTCCTGCCAATAATTAGGATGATACGAGGTTTCTGTATCGCCAAAACGGACTATAATAATATTCTTTTCAGGATACATATAGAGATATTGACCAAACAAACCAACGGCAAAATAACTGCCATATTTAAAAGGTCCTATTCCCCAATTATTATTATAAAAGTGTTTATTATTTCCGGATGGATCAGAATGTGTCGAATATTCAACCCATTTTTTAGAAACAATTTGTTTTCCATTCCAGTTCCCCCCATTCAGATAAAGTCTGCCTAATTTAGCAAAGTCAATGGCTCTTGCTTGTAAACAACAAAAAGATTTTTCAATTGCTTTATCATCTTTTCGGTCTAAACTCCATGCCGCTGGCGCCTCCATTCCTAATGGCTTCCAAATTTTATCTTCCAAATATTTAGAAATAGTACCTCCAGTCACTTTCTCAATAATATATCCTAAAAGCAATGTATTCTCGCTGCTATATCTAAATTTAGTGTTAGGTGGACATTCAAGAGTTAAGTTAAGCATTCTTTCCCTTAAATTATCACCCCAATAAAACTCTGCATTATCAGATGCAGGATTTAATTCCCGATCCGTAAACCGTATACCGGAGGTATGTTGCAATAAATTTTTAATGGTGATTTTCTCCCAACCTATTTTATCATTAAATTCAGGTAAATAATCAACGATGAAATCGTTCTCACTTTTTATTTTTCCTTCATCAATTGCTATTCCTATTAATGTAGAAACAAATGGTTTGGCCATTGAAAAGGAGGAAACAAATGAATTTGAGGTATAGCCTTTATTGTATCTTTCGTAAACAATTGTGTCATTCCGAATAATTAAAAATGTTAGCGTTTTATGCAAAGTTGCAAAACTATCCAAGCTTACATTTGTCGAATTAAAATCCCGATTGATTACTCCTATTTTTGTTCCTAACTGATACTCTTTGTTGGATTTATAGAAATTATAAACGGGACCTTCATTATTTACTACTCGTTGCGGAAAATGTTTGTAATCCCCTTGACTAGGAATCCCTCCATACCTCAAGGATCGAAATACATCACAAGAACTTAACGTGCAAAATAATACAACGAGAAAAAAATAGTTAAAAAGCTTTTTTGATTTCATTACGCTAACTCTTTTTTATTTAATTCATTAATATTGTCTTTTGTCAAAATAAAACAATGTTTACCACTAGTAAATTTATAATTAAATACCAATCCGCTTACCTCTGCAATTTCTTTTACAATAGACAATCCAAGGCCTAGTGATTCTTGGGAAGTAGAGTTCTTATGAAAACGTTCAAATAACTGATTATCAATTGGGTTGTTAACCCCCAAATTTGAGATTGTAATTTTATTTTTCTCTATAAAAATTTCAATATTTCCACTATTAATATTATGCCTAATTGCATTTTGTAATAAATTATTAACCAATACTAAACACAAATCAGCATTCATCAAAACACAAAAATCGTTTTCAATATTTTTTATTATCTCAATTTTATTGGCTTGAATATGCTCTTCAAAAAAGACTAAGGAGTTATCAACTGTATTTTCAAAAGATACTTTTTCTGTGGTATTAAATTGTCTGTTTTCAATTTTGGTAAGTAATAGAAATGTTTTGTTCAATCGAATTATTTTAGAGCAAGCATAATCAATTGCTACTATTAATTTCATTTCATTCTCTTTCAAATTTTCAGATTGAATAAGTAAATCAATCTTAGATTTTATAACAGCTAATGGCGTTTGAATTTCATGCGAAGCATTTTCAGTGAATTTCTTTTGGCTATTAAAATCAACTATCATTTTTTGCATCATAACGTTTAAGGAAAGATTCAATTCATCAAATTCGGTTACCGATGTACTTGCTAAACGTGGAATTACATTATCACTGACACGAAATTTCTTTAAATTGGACACTGTTTGATAAAAGGGTTTCCATACTGTTTTTGAAATCCAAAAATTTATAATTAAATAAGTCACAAAAAGCAAAATCAATAAAATAACTAACGAAGTAAAAATACCTCTGAACAATTCGTTATATTCTAATGTGCTTCTCCATATTTTAATGGAATAATTAGTGTTTCCAACTTTAAAAACAGAAGATAATAATCTGTTTTCTGCCAGTTCATTTTCTTTTTTATCAAAAATTAAAGTGTCCGAAAAAACAGGTGCAGGTATTTTGAAAGCATTTATTTTAGCTATTTTTTTAATTGTAGCTTCACTGCTTTTAGTGATTATTTTCAAAGAAATCGTGTCATTCTCTTTTAAATAATTTTCAATTAGCTCTTTGCGATTTAGCAATAGTTCGTTATTACTTTGTCTAACCTCTCTAGTAATAATATGAAAACAAATAAATCCTGATAGAATTAATATCGGAATACTAAAAATAAAATAATACAAACTTGTTTTAGCTAATAGTTTCATTCTTGAGTTTTAAAATTGTAACCTATGCCATAAATAGTTTGCAAATAATCTTCACATTTTTTTTCCAATAATTTTTTGCGCAGATTTTTCACGTGATTGTATATAAAATCGAAGTTATCTAATCTATCGGAATTATCACCCCAAAGATGTTCTGCCAGCGCACTTTTGCTCACTACTCTATTTTTATTAGATATAAAATAAAGCAATAAATCATATTCTTTTGACGTCAAAATTATATCTTGATTGTGAATCAAAACTCGTCTTTCGTTAGGTAAAATTTTTATTTCATTGATACTAATTTCCAAATTCCCATCAAAACTTTTTCTTCTGATTAAAGCTTTAATTCGTGAATTAAGTTCCGACAAATGAAAGGGTTTTGGAAGATAATCATCTGCTCCAAGGTCTAAACCATTTACTTTATCATCAAGAGAATGTTTCGCAGAAATTATTATAATACCCGCTTTAGATTTTTTTAGTTTAATTTCTTTGAGTAAATCTAAACCTGAACCGTTTGGCAAAGTTATATCTACCAAAATACAATCATAATCGTATATCGCAATTTTCTGTTGCGCATGATAAAAATCAGGAGAAATTTCAACAATATTCCCTTCCATTTCAAGATATTGTTCAATGCTTTTTTGTAATTCTGGCTCGTCTTCTATTAGTAGTATTTTCATAGGTAACGTAAAAATAAAGCTAAAATCTATTCAAATTCTGTTTTTTAAATAAAGTTAAGAGATTTCAATATTTTATAATTCAAAATTAGCTCAACTAACCAAAATTTCAAAGTGCCAACTATGACTCCCATCTCGACCTCCTATTTATTTACGTTATTGAATGATTAGAATACAACATAATATCTTGCCAAATATTTAATAAAACTCCATTTTCAAACCTTTTCATTGCTACATTCTATTATCTTTGTTTTAAATAAACCTACTGATAAATTATGGAAGAATGTATCTCTGTTTTTGATATGCTTAAAATTGGTGTTGGACCATCTAGTTCTCATACACTTGGGCCTTGGCGCGCAGCAGAACGTTTTCTAAGTGAATTGCGAAATGAAAATTTAATACATAACGTAAACCGAGTAAAAGTAGATTTATACGGTTCCCTTTCTCTAACTGGTAAAGGACATGCTACCGATTTAGCGTTAATGCTAGGTTTAAGTGGACAAGATCCTGAAATTATTCCTATTGAAAATATTGCCGGAATTACAAAATCAATTGAAGATAAAAATGAAATCAATTTAGGAAACGAAATAGTGATTCCATTCTATTTTCTGCAAGACATTGTTTTTAATAAAAACTTCCTTCCCTTTCATGCCAATGGACTGACTTTTACTGCATATACAACTGATGAACAAGAATATTCAGCAACCTACTACTCCATCGGGGGTGGATTTGTAGTAAAAGAAGAACGTATCAATGCCAAAAAGAAAATTGCCATAAAATGTGCTTTCCCATTTCCAATTGACAAAGCCGAAGAATTACTGAATTATACAATTGCCGAAAATAAAAAGATATCTGAAATCGTTTACGAAAACGAGAAATCAATGCGTTCCGAGGAAGTTATTGATCACGAATTGATGCGTATTTGGCATACGATGTTAGAATGCATGTACATCGGCTGTCATTCTGAAGGGATTCTTCCTGGCGGATTAAATGTACGTCGACGAGCATTTGACATGCACCAAAACCTAATTGGCTTAGCCAACTATAATAGCCCTCAAACCTGGCTGGAAGAAATAAGAAAAACCGAAGTCAAATTTCGCCAAATCCTTCAATGGGTCAGCTGCTTTGCACTTGCAGTAAATGAAGTCAATGCCGCTTTAGGACGGGTAGTTACTGCACCTACAAACGGAAGTGCTGGCGTTATTCCCGCCGTTTTAATGTATTATTTGGTTATTGAAAATCATAATGCTGGGAAAAAAGAAATCAAACAATTCTTGATGGTTGCCGGAGAAATAGGAAGCATTTTCAAAAAAGGTTCCACAATTTCAGCTGCTATGGGCGGTTGTCAGGCTGAGATAGGCGTTTCTTCTTCTATGGCTGCCGCTGCTTTATGCGAATTAATGGGCGGAACACCAGAACAGGTTTTAATGGCTGCCGAAATTGCCATGGAACATCATCTTGGTTTAACCTGCGATCCAATTGGTGGATTAGTCCAGATTCCATGTATTGAACGAAATACAATGGGTGCTATAAAAGCCATTAATGCCGCAGAATTAGCCTTATCAACTGACCCAAAAAATGCCAAAGTCCCTTTAGACAAAGTGGTCGATACCATGTGGCAAACCGCAAAAGATATGAATAATAAATACAAGGAAACTTCCGAAGGAGGTTTGGCCATTGCAGTGAATTTAGCCGATTGTTAAAACAAATTATTTTGAGTGCCAGTTATAACTTCGTAGATTTTCCCACAGTCAAATAAATATGATTATTCGGATAGAGAAATTCCATCTTGGTATTTTGTTTGTTTACTTTCATCTCTACTTGTCCTTGTTTATTCTCTAAAGTATAAAGCGTATAATCAGGATCAGGCGAATAGGTCTCAGAATGAATTATTTTATACGATAATTTTATATCAGTAAAAAAGAATACTACGTCATTTTTTTGGGTATCCAAGAATACAAAAGAATATTCATTTCCTGAAATATCACATTGTCCATTATTGAAAGGTAATTCATCTACGCAATAACGCTGAACATTAAATACGTGTTCTTGAGAATACACACTACCAGTTAACAGTAGCATTCCGATTATTTTTTTCATACTTCGTGACTATTTTTTTCATTATTAGAAAGCCAAATACCTCTTTTTCTTCATAAACAAAACATATGCCACAAAAAAACACTTCCCTTAGGTCCTAAAAAAAACTTTGTAAAATGCAAACAGAAATTTTAAATTCTCATCAAATTGCAATATGCTCCATCACCTATTTTTATAAAAAAAATCGTTCCTTTGAACGGTGGTAAAATTCAATACTGTTATAATAAAATGTCGTAAAGCATCTTAAAGAATTAATTTCTGTTAGAGTTTCCAAATCAAAAATAATTTATTAAAATATGAATATAAAAAGAGACATCAACGCATTAAGAAGAAAATTAATGCGCAGTTTAACTAAAAATATTGGAACTTCTCATTTTGATCCAAATACTGATTTCACGAAAGTTACCATAAAAAAAATTTTAATTTGCAGACCAAATCCCAGATTAGGAAATCAACTGTTAATCACTCCACTTGTTCAGGAAGTCATTGCAACTTTTCCTGAATGTGAGATTGATCTATTTGTAAATGGAGGTTTAGCAGCAATTGTTTTTGAAAATTACAAAAATGTCAAGGGAATAATTCAACTACCCAGAAAACCTTTTAAAGAGTTAATAAAATACACTAAAGGATGGATAGCACTAAAACAACATAATTATGACATAGTGATTAATGTGGTTGAAGGGTCTTCATCAGGGCGATTGTCAGCACAGTTTGTCTCTTCAAAATACAAGTTTTTTGGTGATGATATTGAAGAACTTCAACTTAAATATGAAGATTACAAACACATCGCTAAACAACCAGTCTATAACTTTAGACATTATATGACCAAACTAGGTTTTAATGAAAGTGACAAACCAATTCCCTCCTTAAATCTAATGCTAAGTGCTTCTGAAATTGCTGAAGGACAAAAACTGTTGCAAGACATCGTGAAAAATGACAAAAAAACGATTGCCATTTTTACTTTTGCAACTGCTGAAAAATGCTATTCAGAGTCATGGTGGGAAACATTTTATGACAGATTGAAAATAGAATATCCAAATTACAATATAGTCGAAGTTTTACCTGTTGAAAATGTTTCGCAAATAGGATTTAAAACACCTACATTTTACAGTAAAGATGTCCGCGAAATAGGGTCTCTAGTCGCAAATACTGCCGTTTTTATTGGTGCCGATAGTGGAATTATGCATTTAGCCAGCGCCGCACTAACCCCTACAGTTGGCTTGTTTTCAGTGACGGATATAAAGATGTATGCGCCTTATAACAATAAAAGTGTAGCAATAGATACTAATTCTAGTTCTATTGATGATTGGATTAACATATTGAATAAAATTATTAAAAATAGCTAGTAGCATAGCACGCTTAAAAGACAAAAATCCATTAACTAAAAAAGAAGCCAATCAGCTTCTTTTTTAGTTGTAACGGGTTAATAAATAACTATTCTCTTTTTCGTTTTTATTACCAACCGTTATTTAATCCTTCTTTTAATGCTTTTTCATATTTTTCTATATCAAATTGGTAGAGGTCTGGCGCTTTATGAGCTCCACCCTTTCTGCTTTCATCCAATTTGATTAGGATATCATAGCGCAACATTTTTCTGTAAAAATTACCGCGATTTAATTTTTTTGCTAAAATAATTTCATACAATTTTTGCAGCTCAGGCATAGTGAATTTTTCTGGAAGCAAGTTGTAACCAATCGGTTTGTGATTCAATTGCTTTCGCAGGGTAATTAGTGCTTTATCAAAAATACTTCTGTGATCCATCATAAAATTGGGCAGTTCCTCTATTGATTTCCACTCACAGGCATCAGAAATATCATCCATAACTAAATTTACTTGGTGAAAATCGACCAAAGCATAAAATCCTACGGAAAGAAATCGTTGTTTATTCCATAACGTGTCCGGAAATTCATCAAAAACACCTCCCGATCGATTCAATTCGCTGAAAACTTTGAATTCTTGCAAATAAATATTTTCTGCACCAGTTCTACTATATAAAATTCTGTTAGCCGCTTCCATAAGATTTTCTGTCTTCAAAACATATCCTCCTGGAAGAGCCCAAAGATCTTTATCTTTTAACCTTGTAACCAATACTTTTAAAGTAACGTCATGAAATCCAAAAACGACACAATCCACAGATAAATTCGGAATATAGATATCCCAAGCTTTAGCTGATTTTTCCTCTATTATTTTATTAAATTCCATTCTTTTTTAATTGGTTGCGAAAATACGAATAAGATTATAATTTTTACTTTAAAAACTGATAATCAAAAAAATAAATTATTTTTTTTTGCAAATATTGAAAAAAATAATTAATATTGCTTCATAATGAAGCAATAAAAAAATTACAAACAAAAAACTTTATGAAAAACCAATCAATTAAGAAATTAGCAAAAATCTCGCTACTTTCTACTTTAGTATTAACCGCTATTTCCTGGAATGAACATCCAAACGATATCAAGACTGAAAAACAACCGATTATTATTGTAAACGGATCAACTTTTAAAGATTTAAACAAAAATGGAAAACTTGATTTGTATGAAGATTACCGTCTTCCTGTGAATGAAAGAATCAAAGATTTGATAAAGAAAATGACTGCTGATGAAAAAGCAAGTATGCTTATTGGAATTGGTATGCCAGGATTTGATGCTGTTACGTTTAAGTTTACAACAGAAGGCTTTCAAGGAAAAGTACCGGGAGCTGCGGGCGGAACTTATGAATTAAAACGATTAGGAATCCCTACCGTAGTGGTGTCAGATGGTCCAGCGGGTCTGAGAATTAATCCAAAACGAAATAATGACAGTAAATACTATTATGCAACTGCATTTCCTGTAGGAACTTCATTGGCATCTACTTGGAATACGGAATTAATAAACAATGTAGGAAAAGCAATTGGTAATGAAGTAAAAGAATATGGTGTTGATGTTTTACTTGGACCTGGAATGAATATTCACAGAAATCCATTATGCGGTAGAAACTTCGAATATTATTCTGAAGACCCATTGCTTACGGGAAAAATCTCGGCAGCAATTGTAAACGGTATTCAATCAAATGGTGTTGGAACTTCTATTAAACATTTTGCAGCCAACAATCAGGAAAGAAATAGAATGGGTATTAATGCTCATGTAAGCGAAAGAGCACTGCGTGAAATTTATTTGAGAGGTTTTGAAATTTCAGTAAAAGAAGCACAACCTTGGACTATAATGTCGTCTTATAACTTAATTAATGGTACTTATACTTCTCAACGAAAAGATTTATTAACTACAGTTTTAAGAAATGAATGGGGATTTAAAGGTCTGGTAATGACTGATTGGTTCGGTGGGTATGATGGATTTGGTGGCTCAAATGGCCCATTTTCTCCAAATTCAGTGAGTAACGTTACAGCGCAATTATCAGCTGGAAATGATTTATTGATGCCTGGAGTGCCTTCTCAAAAACAAGCAATTTTAGACAACATGAAAAGCGGAAAATTATCTGCAGCAGTTGTTAATACAGATTTAACTCGAATCTTAGAATTGGTAATGAGATCACCATCAATGAACAATTACAAATATTCTGATAAGCCAAACTTAAAAGAAAATGCAGAAGTAACAAGACAAGCTGCTGCTGAAGGAACAATTTTATTGAAAAATGAAAAAAATACTCTGCCATTTACCTCTAAATCTGCTCCGTTAGCCATTTTTGGATTAACTTCTTACGATTTTATATCAGGCGGAACAGGGAGTGGTGACGTTAACGAAGCATACACTATCTCATTAATTGACGGATTAACTAATTCAGGATTTGCAATAGATAAGGAGCTAGAAGGCTTGTACAAGCCTTATGCAGCAGATCAAAAAGCAAAAGAATTGGAACGTCGTGAAAAGAATGGTGGATTATTGGCTACTCCAAAACGACTTTTGGAATTGGAATTAAGCAAGGAAATTATTGAAAATAAAGCCAATTCATCTGAACTTGCTTTAATCACAATAGGAAGAAATGCAGGTGAAGGTGATGACAGAAAAGTGGAAGACGACTTTAATTTAGCCGCTGACGAAGTAAATTTAATCAACAGTGTTTCCCAAGCTTTTCACGCTAAAGGCAAAAAAGTTGTTGTTGTATTGAATATTGGTGGTGTAATTGAAACTGCTAGTTGGAGAGACAAAGTAGATGCAATCCTTTTGCCTTGGCAACCGGGTCAAGAAGGTGGAAATTCTGTAGCCGATGTTTTCTCTGGAAACGTAACTCCTTCCGGAAAATTAACAATGACTTTTCCAGTAAAATATGAAGACACGCCTTCATTTAAGAATTGGATAGGAACACCTGCTGAAAATCCTACAAGTGTATCGTATGAAGAAGGTGTTTATGTAGGATATCGATATTTTAATACTTTTGCTGTGAAACCTTCTTATGAATTTGGTTACGGATTGTCTTACACTACATTTGAGTATTCTACTATTAAATTAAGCGAGCCAACATTCACAAATAAAATGAATATTTCCGTTACCATTAAAAACACTGGAAAAAAAGCAGGAAAAGAAGTCGTTCAACTTTATTTATCAGCTCCTTCAAAAAAAATTGATAAACCAAAAGAAGAATTAAAAGCGTTCGGCAAAACCAAAACATTACAACCGGGAGAGAGCCAAACGATTACTTTGGAATTAAATGCTAAAAATTTAGCCTCTTTTATTCCTGGCAAAAATGCTTGGATAGCCGAAGCAGGAAAATACAAAGTTTCCGTAGGTTCGTCTTCATTAGATATTAAAAAATCAGCTGAATTTACTTTGGCACAGGAAAAGATTGTGGAGAAAACGAATCCTGCATTTGATCTTGATGTGAAATTTAATGATTTGAAACACTGATTCTTTAAAAAATTAGTCTCTTTTATAAATGGATTCGATGAAAGTCGAATCCATTTTTTTTGTTTCATAACAATTTGTTTCACTACTTTTACGACTCATAAAAACACCACTATGTCTGTCGCAAAAAAAGATTACAAGAGAATTACTACCAAGTCATTAATTGAAATGAAAGCTAATGGAGAGAAAATTTCCATGCTGACCGCTTATGATTATACCATGGCTAAAATTGTTGATACTGCTGGAATCGATGTTATTCTTGTTGGTGATTCTGCATCGAATGTTATGGCGGGTCATGAAACTACTTTGCCAATTACTTTAGACCAGATGATTTATCATGCTTCCTCAGTAGTGAGAGCAATAGAAAGAGCATTAGTCGTGGTTGATTTACCTTTTGGAAGTTACCAATCAGATCCAAAAGAAGCGTTGCGTTCTGCTATAAGAATCATGAAGGAAAGCGGTGGACATGCCGTAAAACTTGAGGGAGGAAAAGAAATTAAAGATTCAATTAAGAAAATATTAAACGCAGGGATTCCTGTTATGGGACATTTGGGTTTAACTCCCCAATCTATTTATAAATTTGGAACATATACGGTTCGCGCTAAGGAGGAAGAAGAAGCTGAAAAGTTAATGGAAGATGCTAAATTGCTGGAAAAGCTAGGTTGTTTTGCCTTAGTTTTAGAAAAAATTCCCGCTCATTTAGCTGAGAAAGTGGCACAAAGTATTTCGATTCCCGTTATAGGAATTGGTGCCGGTGGCGGTGTTGACGGTCAGGTTCTTGTAATACACGACATGTTAGGAATGAACAATGAATTTAGCCCTCGTTTTTTGAGAAGATATATGAATTTATATGAAGGAATGACTACTGCTATTGGTCAATATGTTGCTGATGTAAAATCAAGCGATTTTCCAAATGCGAATGAACAATATTAAATTAGACATCTTAGATTATTAGACTTTTAGATTATTGGATTGTTAGATTATTGGATTGTTAGATTAAAAAAATAGAAATGCATAGATTTAAGGATTTAGAAATTTGGAGACTAAGTAGAAAATTTTGCTCCGATATTTATATTGTTACAGGAAATTTTCCTGATTCAGAAAAATTTGGACTAACAAACCAACTTCGCCGTGCTTCAGTTTCTATTCCGTCTAATATTGCAGAAGGTTGTTCAAGAAGCAGTAATAAAGATTTTTCTAGATTTCTAGAAATTGCAATTGGTTCAATTTATGAAATTGAAACACAATTGTTAATCGCTTTAGATTTAGGTTATAAAGAACAAATAAAACTTGATGAACTGTGTTTTAATAGTGATAGAATTCTGAAAATGCCTTCAAAATTTCGTTCCACATTAAAATAGAATTATTAGGAAAATCTTTTAATCTAAGATGTCTAAAAGTTTAAAAAATCCAACAATCTAAAAATCTGAATGAAAATAATTTCGAACAAAAACAACCTCCAAATTCTTCACGAAGACAACCATCTAATAGTGGTCAACAAGCGTGTAGGTGATATTGTACAAGGCGATAAAACTGGCGACAAACCTTTGAGTGAGGTGGTAAAGGAATATATAAAAGAGAAGTACAACAAACCCGGAGAAGTTTTTCTGGGTGTTGTACATCGTTTAGACCGACCAACTACTGGAATTGTTGTTTTTGCCAGAACAAGCAAAGCTTTGACCAGAATGAATGAATTGTTCAGCAACCGCGAAACGCAAAAAACATATTGGGCAATTGTAAAAAACAAACCTGAAAAAAGTGAGGATAAACTTATCCATTTCTTGAAAAGAAATGAAAAAAATAATAGTTCAAAAGCGCATATCAAAGAAGTTCCAGAAAGTAAACTAGCTAGTTTGGATTATAAAATATTCAAAGAATTAAATAACTATTTTGCTCTGGAAATCAATCTTCATACCGGAAGACACCATCAAATCAGGGCACAACTTTCTGCCATTGGTTCACCTATAAAAGGAGACTTAAAATATGGTTTTGACAGAAGTAATCCTGATGGAGGAATACACTTGCATGCCAGAAAATTAGTTTTTATACATCCCGTCACCAAAGAACCTATAATTATTATTGCCCCTACCCCCTCTGATTCCATTTGGGATGCGTTATGATTTTTTTTGTAAGAATGATTCATTATGTAAATTATAAAAATTAACTTGCATAGCCCTAAATAAATTGTGTGTCCAATGAATTACAAAACGAATATAGCAACTAGAAAAGAAGCTTTAACAAAGTTACTGAATGTCATTATCACTCATGAAAATGAAATTATTGAAGCTTTATATAGTGATTTTAGGAAACCTGCTTTTGAAGCGGTTCTCACAGAAACGAATTATGTAATTTCCGAGTTAAAAAATACCATTAAAAATTTGCACAAATGGGCAAAACCAAAAAGGGTTTTCCCATCAATACTTAATTTTCCCTCGACGGATTATATTTATAAAGAACCTTATGGCAAAGTATTGATTATAGCTCCTTGGAACTATCCTTTTCAATTAGCGCTTTGCCCTCTAATTTCAGCGATAGCTGCCGGAAATCAAGTGGTTTTAAAACCTTCTGAGCTTACTCCAAAAACATCAGAAATAATCACAAAAATAATCGAAAAAACATTTCCGGTTAATCACGTAGAAGTTATCGAAGGCGGCCTTGAAGTCTCTCAAAATCTGCTATCTCAACGCTGGGATTATATCTTTTTTACGGGTAGTGTTCCTGTGGGGAAAATCGTGGCAAAAGCCGCAGCCGAAAATCTAACTCCCGTAACACTTGAACTTGGAGGTAAAAACCCTTGTATCATTGATAATACTGCCAATTTAAAGCTGGCTGCAAAAAGAATTGTTTGGGGGAAATTTATAAATGCAGGTCAAACGTGCATTGCACCAGATTATATCTTAATTCAGAAAAATATGAAAAGTCATTTCGTAGATTTCCTAAAATTAGAAATCACGAAAGCCTATGGTGAAAATCCAAAATCATCCCCAGATTATGCCAGAATTGTAAACACAAAAAATTGGCTTCGATTAGCAAATATGATTGATGATAAAAAAGTGATTTTTGGCGGTCAGATTGATATTGAAGATCGTTACATCTCTCCTACTCTTATTGATGAGTCCAGTGTGGATACTTTGATTATGAAAGACGAAATTTTTGGTCCATTACTGCCTATTCTTTCTTATGAAAATGATGCCGAAATAAATATTGTGATTTCGAAATACGAAAAACCATTATCATTATATGTCTTTACCGAAGACAAGAAGTTTGCACAAAAAATAATTAAACAGTATTCTTTTGGAGGCGGTTGCATCAATGATACCGTTGTACATTTTTCTAATAAAAGACTTCCTTTTGGCGGTGTTGGCCATAGCGGAATTGGTGCATACCACGGGCGTTTAAGTTTTGATACTTTTTCTCATAAAAAAGCAATTGTAAAAAAAGCAAATTGGTTAGATTTACCCATGCGTTATGCGCCTTATAAAGACAAGTTGAATTCAATTCAAAAATTATTAAAATGGCTGTAACCAATGAAAAATCGGTAAGTGAAGCTATAAAATATAGGCGATCGGTTCGGGTTTTTAAAAATGAACCTATTGATGAACAAAAAGTAAAAGATTGCATACATTTAGCCACACTTGCAGCAACAAGCAGTAATATGCAACTTTGGGAATTCTATCATATTGTTTCTGCTGATATCATAAAAAAAATTGCCGTTGCCAGTTTTGACCAAAACGGGGCTAAAACTGCTCAACAGATAGTAGTTGTTGTAGCCCGAAAAGATTTATGGCGAAAAAGAATGCATGCTAACATATCTTTTTTAAAATCCCAGTTTGGTAATAAACCCGAAGCGGAATATTCAACTAGAGAAAAATTTGCTCTGAACTACTACACGAAAATAATACCTACAATTTATACTGATTTTTTAGGGATATTGGGAGGCATAAAATTTCTTGCTTTTTACATCATCGGATTATTCAAACCCATTTATAGACAGGCCAGACAAAGTGATATGCGTATTGTAGCTCACAAAAGTGCCGGACTTGCCGCACAAAATTTCATGATTAGTATGGCAGCCCTAAATTATGATACGTGCCCAATGGAAGGTTTTGATTCTATTAGAATTAAAAAAATACTAGATATACCTTCTGCTGCTGAAATTAATATGATCATTGGATGCGGACTCAGAGACGAGCAAGGAATATATGGAGAACGCTTCAGAATTCCTTTTGAAGAAATCTATCACAAAATATAAACACTTAAAATAACAAACTTAAACCCTAAATTAAATGATGAAAACTACAAAGGAGAAAATAGAAGAAATAAAAACCAATGGTTACCACATAGATTTTGCAAATGTTTTTAATCACGCGTTTGAAAATTATAAAAAAATTGCCTTGTATGCCGGTCTGATGATTTTTGTATTCGCAATATTATTAGGATTTCTAGTTGGCGGAATACTAATCTTTACTTTTGGCGTTTCCGCACTAAACGAAAAAATGCTAACAAATTTAACAGAAGAAAATTTCACTGGTGTTTACATGGTACTATATTTAGCAATTTCAATAATGTTAACTTGCCTTTTCACACCATTGTTTGCAGGATTAATTAAAATGGCCCATTGTGGTGAAAAAGATGAGGAATTTCACGTTTCTACCGTTTTCGAATACTATAAAAATCCGTATTTTCAAGAGTTAGTCATTGCTTCCTTAATAATTACAATTTCTACCACTATTTTGTCACAAATATTTAATTTAAGTGGAATTAAGATAATCGGTGCATTATTTACTGCACTAATTTCATTTTTTACAATCCTTACTATTCCACTTATTATTTTTGGTGATTTAAAAGCTATAGATGCTATAAAATCCAGTATCATCATCGTTTCAAAAAAACCCCTTATACTCTTACTATTAATGGTTGTAAGCTATATCGCTTCACTAGTCGGATTTATTGGATGCTGTATTGGTATATTTTTTACTGTACCTTTTATGTATTCGATGTATTATGCAATTTACATTTCAATTATAGGAATAGATCCAGAAAATGAATTGGAATAAATAACTAAAAATTTAAAATATGCTTTTTATCAAAAACACAATCTGATCTTTTTTAGGTTGCGTTTTTTATTAAAAAAAATTATATATTACCCCAAAATTAAGATAAGATCATAAATCTATTCTTTTTAACCTAATATAGATATCCCTATGGTATTGCACTATAGCTCATTATTATTAACGAAACCTAATCTGTTTTTTTTTAGCTGGTTTTATAATTTTAGAATTACAAATCATTTTTTACTAATTAAATCACTGATTAATAACCATCTAAATTACTGGATGATAATTCCTATTATCATTTTAATGATTTTTTTGTTGACTTATAACTTTTCAAAAATTAAAACATTACTATACAGCAAGTCGATAGAGAAAAATTACAAAGAAAATTTAAGAAATAAGGAGTACCAAATCTATCTTTTGTTTTTAGGAATAATACTACCTATATTAGAAATTAATTTAGAAATTTTTAGGGTCAGACCTAAAAGCTTACTGCTTGTAAATGTGGGGATTGGTTTAGCATTATTAATACTCTATTTTACAAGTATAAAGTCAGTTTTTATCTTTAGAAATATTAAAAATATTTTCATAACTATATTTCTGCTCTATTTTGGTTTAATTTGTAAAAACCTAATTTTTACGCACGCCGATATTATCCCGATGGTAGCTTTTGTGGTTACTTTTTTCTTTTCCTACAGCATTCTAAAACCAACAAAATTGTATTGGTATTATGTTGGATTTGTTCTGCTTTTCCTTTTTACAGTGTTGGCATTTTCACTTGTACCATTAAAGACCATAGTTATATTATTTAATTATACTTTATTGACTTTTATTTTAAACTACATCAGATTTATCTCTGCTTTAAATATAAAAGATAAATTTCGTTTTAATGATGAAATTATAAATAAAGGAAATTCACTAATTATTGCTACAAATAAAAAAGGAGAAATTGTATTTTGTAGTGAAACGATCACTCCAATTTTAGGTTACACAATTCCTGAAGTAATGGGATTAGGATATTGGAACCTGACAGAAGACGCTGGATTTGTTGGCGAAAAATATCATTTGAACTTTAATGACGATCAATTATTTATCAGAAAGTCAAAATGTAAAAATGGAGAATACAAATACATTCAATGGAAAGACAAAAAGTTTTCTAATGATTTAATTATTGGAATAGGTCAAGATGTAACTAACGAAATTCATATTCAGAATCAATATAAAAACTTAATTCAATCTGCTACCGATATTATATATGAAGTGAATGAAGAGGGCAATTTCACCTTTATTAATGATTTTACCATTAAAATTTTAGGGTATGAAGAAAATGAAATTCTAAACCGAAATTATTCTGAATTTATACGAGAAGACTTCATCCAACAAATGATGCAGTTTTATGAAAGACTGGAAGACAATGAAAATAATTTCCCTACAATCGAAATTCCTTTAGTTAAGAAAACTGGAGAAATAATATGGATCTCCCAAAAAATTATTATTCGTAGAAATGATTTTAACCAAATTGTAGGTTACTCCGGTATTGCAAGAGACATCAGTAAATTTAAGGATATTGAAACTGAAAATAAAATTAGAGAGAAAAAAAATTACGAATATAACAGGACAATAAAAAGCTTGTCTACCACTAATTTTAATGATTTTCAAAGTTTAGAGGATAGCTTAAAACTAATAATCGAAGCGGCAGCAAAAGCTTCTAAGTGCAATCGAGTAAGCTATTGGAAATATACAGAAGATACAATCACCTGCGAAAATTTATATGATTTAGATACCAATTCGTATAGCAAAGGCGATGTTTTAGAAAAAGAAAAATATCCAATTTATTTTGAAGTAATAAAAAGTAGGAAACAAATTTGCGCTGCAGACGTATTTACTAAAGTTGGGCTGTCAGAGTTTACACAAAATTATTTTTTACAATATAAAATTAAATCGCTGCTCGATATTCCGTTGTTCAGCAATGGCGAACTGATAGGAATTTTATGCCTTGAGTCTAACAAAGTTAAGATAAATTGGGACAATGAGGATATTAATTTCGCGAGATCTATTTCAGATATTATTTCACTGACTACGATTTCCCACAGTCGCTATGAAGCTGAAAAAAAATTAGAATACAAAAGTGAACTACTATCAGCACTGACTTTATGCACGGAAAAATTACTAAATAGCAATGATATCAATGATATTTTCTCTGATGTTCTTGTTATAATGGGAAAAGCGACTAAGTCGCACAGGGCTTATTATTATGAAAATGATCCGGAAACACAATCTATCAGTCAAAAATACAGATGGATTATTCATAATATCAAATTAACCGACAATAATATAAAGCTACAAAATTTGCCTTACTCTTTTTTTGAGGAATTATTGACCCCACTTTTGAATAATAAAATTTATGAAGCAACGGTTCCAAAAATCGAAAATGAATCTTTAAAAAACAAATTGCAGCAAGTGGATGTGACTTCTCTTATCCTTTTTCCCATTTTTGTGAAAAATAAATTTCACGGATTTTTAGGTTTTGACGATACTTACAATGACCGACAATGGAATGAAGATGAAGTGAATATTTTACAAACGTTATCCCGAAATATCGCTTCATCGATAGAAAGAATCACTAATGAAATAGCAATTTATGAAAGTGAAGAAAAATTTAGACTACTTGCGAACAATATTCCCGGAACCGTTTATTTATCAAAATACGATACGAACTTAACTAAAATTTATATCAACGACGAAATTGAAAAATTAACGGGTTATCCAAAATCAGATTTTCTCAATAATAAAATGTCATTTATAGATTTAATTTATCCTGAAGATAAAGAACGAACTATTCTTGAACAGCAAAACGCTATAGAGAATGGCAAACAGATACATTTAACCTATAGAATTGTACATAAAAGCACTACTGTTATCTGGGTAGAAGAATTTGGAGACGTGATTTACAAAGAAGGAAAAATTGCTTTTATCGAAGGTATTTTTATTGATATTACCGAAACAAAACAAACCGAATCATTTATTAAAGCCAAGGAATTAGCGGAAGCCTCAAATAAAGCAAAATCAGAATTTCTTGCAAATATGAGTCACGAAATCAGAACTCCATTAAATGGAATAATTGGTTTTACAGATTTATTAATGAAGACAAATCTTGGTAAAACCCAAGAAAAATACATGACCACAATAAACCAATCTGCTAAATCATTATTAGATATTATAAATGACATTCTTGATTTTTCTAAAATCGAAGCTGGAAAATTAGAGTTACACATCGAAAAACAAGATGTTAAGCAGGTATTAAGTCAAATGATTGATTTGATATTATATGAATCAAATCAAAAAAAATTAACTTTAGAACTGAATATTGCATTAGATGTACCTAAATATTTTTGGACAGACAGCGTTCGTTTAAAACAAATCTTAATCAACCTGTTGTCAAATGCTGTAAAATTTACGGAAAAAGGCTCTATCAAATTAAATGTTTCAGTAGCTGAAAAAACAGGGGATTCTAGAGCTAAAATACTTTTTTCAGTTGTTGATACCGGCATTGGCATACTGGAAGAGAACAAGAAGAAAATATTTAAAGCCTTTTCTCAGGAAGATAACTCAACGACCCGAAAATTTGGCGGAACTGGATTAGGTCTTACTATCTCTAACCAATTATTAGGTTTAATGAACAGTCAATTACAATTAGAAAGCACAGTTGGGTTTGGTAGTGCCTTTTATTTTTATTTAGATTTAGAAATCAGTAATCTGATATCTGAGAACGATAATCAAATTACTATTCCCGATACTACCAGTGAGAGTCCTATTAAAAACAATCAAAAAATTAAAATAATGCTTGTTGAAGATAATAAAGTCAACATGTTATTACTTAAAACAATTATTAAAAACCTATTTTCAAATGCCACTATTTTTGAAATCCCAAATGGAAAAGTAGCTGTCGATCAATTTGAAATTATTAATCCAGATATTATTTTTATGGATATTCAAATGCCAGTATTAAATGGGTATGAAGCTGCAAAAAAAATACGAAATCTAAAATCCGGTCAAAATGTCCCAATAATTGCAATAACAGCAGGCACTGAAAAAGAGGAACGAGACAAATGTATATCGGCCGGAATGAATGATTACATTGCAAAACCCATAATAAAAGGAATTATTGAAGAAGCTATTTTGAAATGGATTAAATGATTTATAAAGATTAATTTATTGTGAAAATTTATCCTAATTAAGAAAAAACAATCTAAATTAGTGCTTATTTATAAAATATTACTTAATACATTATATTATGAAATGGCTAGGAAGTAGAGAAAGTGACAACGTAGAAGACCGCAGAACATTATCCGGAGGAAAAGTAGCTGTAGGTGGTGGAATAATCGGAATAATAATTTTATTATTGAATGTTTTTGGAGGTGAAAATGCACAGCTGGTGACCCCTGTTTTGGAACAAATGCAAGGTACCCAATCCGCGCAAACAGAATCCGGGATTCCTTTAACTAAAGAAGAAGAGGAATTAGGTCATTTCGTAAAATCAATTCTCGCGAAAAATGAGGATACTTGGGGCAAAATTTTTGCTGAAAATAATAAGGAATATATAAATCCAAAACTAGTGCTTTTTAGAGATGGTGTTCAAACCGCTTGTGGAGGAGCATCCTCAGCTTCAGGTCCATTTTACTGTCCTGAAGATCAAAAGGTATATATGGATTTGGGGTTTTTTGAAGAATTAAAATCAAAATTTGGTGCCAAAGGAGGTGATTTTGCGATCGCCTATGTAATTGCGCATGAAATAGGACATCACGTACAAAATTTGTTAGGAACCTCAGATAAAATGAGACAAGCCCAAGAAGGAAAAAGCGAAGCTCAAGCTAATAAATTGTCGGTGGCGCTTGAGTTACAAGCTGATTTTTATGCAGGTGTATGGGCGCATAATAACAAACAGTATATAGAAGAGGGCGATATCGATGAAGCTTTAAGCGCAGCCAATGCGGTAGGTGATGATGCCATACAATCAAAAATGCAGGGTCAAGTTGTTCCCGATTCATTTACGCACGGAACTTCTGAACAAAGAATGTATTGGTTTAAAAAAGGATATGAAACGGGTGATATCAAACAAGGAAATACCTTTGATGAAATTAGATAAATCAAGATTCATTTAGAATTTAAAAATCGGGATAGTTTCCCGATTTTTTTTGGGTCATGATTTTAATTGAACAAAATGAAGCAATAAAAAGCAGATCGAAAAAATTAGCAGTACCTTGCGACCAATTAAAAAAGTAACCTAAATAATAGTGTTTACTTTATAAACACCATTTATGTCATTTAACTCATTAGGCTTATCTGATGCTTTATTAAAAGCCATCAGCAAAAAAGGATATACAACCCCATCTCCAATACAACAAAAAGCAATTCCACCCATTTTAGAAGGTAAAGATGTTTTAGCATCTGCACAAACAGGAACAGGAAAAACAGCCGGTTTTACGCTACCTATTTTACAAATATTATCACAAGGTCAACAATTGCGTCAAAGACCTATTCGTGCCTTAATATTGACGCCAACAAGAGAATTAGCAGCACAAATATTAGTCAATATAAAAGAATACAGTGAGTTCTTAGACTTGCGAAGCACCGTTATTTTTGGTGGTGTAAACCAGAATCCACAAGTGACACAACTGCGTCAGGGAGTTGATATTTTAGTGGCCACTCCAGGTAGATTAATCGATTTGCAAAACCAAGGTTTAATATCACTTGCTAAAGTTGAAATCTTAGTTTTAGATGAAGCAGACCGTATGCTGGACATGGGTTTTTTACGAGATATAGAACGAATCTTAAAAGTATTACCTACTAAAAGACAAAACTTACTGTTTTCGGCAACCTTTTCAAAAGATATCAAGAAATTGGCCATGGGCATTTTGCACCATCCCGTTCATGTTGAAGCAACTCCGGAAAACACAACCGTGGATGCTATTATTCAAAAAGTATATCCTGTTGCCAAAGAGAAAAAAACAGAACTCATCATTAAATTGATCACTGAAGGAAACTGGAAACAAATTTTAGTTTTTACCCGTACTAAACAAGGTGCCAATAAACTGACGGAAAGCATGATTAGCGCTGGCATTAAAGCAGCTGCCATTCACGGAAATAAAGGGCAAGGTGCACGAACCAAAGCATTAGCGGGTTTCAAAGACGGAAGCCTAACCGCTTTAGTCGCTACAGATATTGCAGCACGAGGTTTAGACATTCCATTATTACCACATGTGGTTAATTTTGAATTGCCTAACATTCCTGAAGATTACGTTCACCGCATTGGTAGAACCGGAAGAGCCGGAGCCAGTGGAGAAGCTATTTCTTTATTTAGTCCAGACGAAACGGTCTTTTTACGTGATATCGAAAAATTAGTTGGCTTGAAATTGCCGAAAGAAAACATTAGAGGTTTTGAGCCAGATCCTAACGCTTCAACGGAACCAATTAAACAAGGTCAAGGAAGACAACAACGGAATTCAACTCCTAAGCAGCCAAAAACCGAAACTACAAACCGCACCAGCAACAATAGTTTTGGTCCAAGACGTCCACAACAAAATAATGACCGACGTTCTAATAGATAACTAATTTTTATTCTTTTTTAGGAGCAGTATGATTTCGTTTTTTTAGAACGTATTTCCCGCTATACATTACAAACCTAGTAAGAGCTGAACACCAGCTCTTACTAGGTTTTTCATTTCTATCGGGGCTATTGAGAGCGTTTTACTTTCATAATAGCATTTTGCAAATTGATTTTATAAATTTACAATTGCCAAATGATTTGTAAGAAAAAATGAATATATTTGAAGTAAATAGTATGACCGTTGTGATACATATCTACCCTAAATTTGGTGGCTTTGTATGATTTTGTCATATATATAAGTTCGCAGAAATTATAGAAAGACACGACAACGAATGAAAAAAATTATATTGACACTAATCATTTTGACATTTTTCAACTACACAAATGCTCAAAAAATATTAACTTCTGACATTACTAATTTTTGGACTGCATACGATAGTATCCAAAAAGCAAATAGTAATAAAAACGAAATTCTTGAAAACCTGTTTTTGAATAAAAAAACGGAAGGATTAAATGCGTTTATGCAAATTAAAAAATTTGACAAAGATGATTATTTAAAAGCATTTGAAAAATATCCACAGTTTTGGAACTCAATCAGACCAAACACGTTAATTGATGCGAAAAAAATAAAAACAATCAACAAAGCTTTGACAAAGTTGAAAAAGCTTTATCCAAATAATTCTAAAGGAAACATTTATTACACAATCGGAACGCTAAAATCTGGAGGGACAACAAATGATGAAGATTTACTTTTAGGAATTGAAAAAATCGTAGGAAATGAAAACACAATAGTTTCAGAATTTGAAAATGAAAATCTTAAAAAAATGTTTCAATTTTCAAAGACAACAACAATTGAACAAGTTACAATTCACGAATTTGTTCATACATTTCAAAATGACGGCGAGATTAATGTTTTATCAAAAGCAATAAAAGAGGGTTCTTGTGATTTTGTAGCGGAATTGACTTTAAACAAAAAATTCAATTCTCATTATATTGATTATGGATTTAAAAATTACGAACAAATAAAATTCCAATTTAAGTCCGAAATGTTTAGTCAAAATTTCGGAAATTGGTTTTATAATAGTGATCTAAGTAAAAATCCAGATTTAGGATATTTTGTTGGGTATGTAGTTTCAAAAAAGTATTATGAAAACTCTAAAGACAAAAAAAAAGCAATAAAAGACATTATTGAATTAGACTTTAATAGTGAACTTGCGGTTCTACAATTTTTAGAAAAATCGAATTATTGTGAAGGCAAAATAAATGTAGAACAAATAAAGTCAGCATATAAAAACAAACAACCAAAAATTATTCGCATAGTTGAGTTTGATAACGGAAATCAAAATATAAACCAAAACATAAAACAAATTCAGATTGTGTTCTCAAAACCAATGAACGAGAAAATTTCTATAAATTTTTCAAAATTTGGGAAAGAACATTTTCCATTAAAAAACATTGTCGGTTTAGACGAAACTAAAACAATCTTAACACTAGAAATTATTGACTTAAAATTCAATACAGAATACGACTTTTATGTTACAGACCGGGGAACCAAATCAATTGACGGTTATCCTTTTGCAGAGGAAGAATATAAAGTATCATTTAAAACTAATCATAAATAACTTCTGCTAATCGAGTAGACGGCTCCAACGGCTAGCGCATTCTTTGATAAAAAACAACTGAAAACTGTTGTTTCCAAATACAACAATAATGTAAAGCATTACTTTACAAATTAGTATTCTATTCATACGTACTCAAATCTAGATTAAGAATAGTACCTACTCTGCTAAACTCTTCATTAATCTTTGCATTCAAGATAAGTGGTTCATTTGTTATTGGATGATTAAAAATTAACTGATGTGCATGAAGCATCATTCCTTTCAGTTCAAAATGCTCCAACCATAATTTATTTTGTTTGTTACAACCATGTGGCCGACTTCCTAAAATGGGATGAAAAATATGTTTGAAATGTTTTCGTAATTGATGCATACGCCCAGTTTCAGGAATTGCTTCTACCAAACAATATCGTGACGTTGGTTTATTGTTAAATTCTAACTCAATTTCGGTACTTTGCAGTCGATGAAAGTAGGTTACTGCATTTTGTATAATGCCATCATCATTGGTTAAATCATAATCAATCGTTAGTACTTCGGGCGACCAACCACGTAAAATTGCTAAATATTTTTTTTCGACTTCACGTGTAGCAAAACGATCATTCATAATTTTTAAAACGGCTGCATCCAACGCAAATAACAAGACACCAGATGTTTTGCGATCTAACCGATGAATAGGATAAACGTGTTGCCCTCCTATTTGATTTCTTAATTCTTGAATAGCAAACACTTTTGCATCGCGCGCATAAAATGATTTGTGGACCAACAATCCACTTGGTTTATTAATTGCTATAATATATTCGTCTTGGTAAAGAATTTCTAACATTTGGCAAAAATAAAAGAGATTTCTATCGAAATCTCTTTTTTGACATATTTATTTCTATACTTTTCTTTTTTCCTAGCTAGCGCAATCGTATTCTCAATTTTGCAGCCGTGAAACATCTAAAATCTGAAATCTATTTTAGCCCAACCAACCATCACGATCCAAACTTCTATATTGAATGGCTTCAGCAATATGGCTGGAAACCACTATTGGGGCAGCATCAAGATCAGCGATCGTGCGTGCTACTTTAATTGTTTTTATTCAAATATTGCAGATTTTGCATTACATTTATAAAAAATAATTAATGGAAAAAGCAGTTATATACGTTAGGGTTAGCACCTTAGACCAAAACACAGATAGGCAAATTTTTGATTTAACAAACTATTCAAAACAATTAAATCTAAAAATTGATAAAGTTTTTTCAGATACCATAAGTGGATTTAAAAAAGGATTTGATGATAGAGAGCAGTTTAACTTAATGCTTGAATATATTAATAAAAATCAAATTAAAAATATATTAGTATCTGAATTAAGTAGAATTAGTAGACAATACATTCACACAGTAAATTTTATACACAACTGTAGTGAAAAGCTAATAAATATACATATCCAAAAAGAAAACCTTTCTACACTTAACAAAGATGGAACAACTAATGGAATGGTTCAAATGATGGTAGGTTTGCTATCATCCATATCCTCTCAAGAATCAGCTACATTGAGTTATCGTATAAAATCAGGAAAACGTTCAGAAGCATTAAAAGGGAACTCTTATCATGGTCAACTTTATGGATATGATAAGATTGACGGACGTCCCGTTATAAACCAAGAAGAAGCAATCTTTGTAAGAAAGATGTATGAAATGCTTTTACAAGGTTTTGGCTGCCGTAAAATTGCGACATATTTGACCGAAGCCAAAGCGGGTCAAAAGGTTTGGTCAAGTGCGACGGTTCATTCAATAGTAACAAATCCTTTTTTTAAGGGTAAGAGACGTTTTAAAGACATAATTATAGATGTTGACGCAATTGTATCAGAACAAGTTTTTAATGAAGCGCAGACGTTCATAAAGAGTCGTTTTAGATTTGTTAGTGATTCAAAACATACCAATCCTTTTGCTTCATTTATTTTTTGTGAGTGTGGGGCAACATTTCTTCAAACTATTATTAAAAAAAATAGAACTGATTTGTATAAATGTAGTGCTTCTTGCGGAGTTAAAAGTATTAATAGGCCATATTTAATCGATGAAATAAAATCACTTTTAGAAACCAATGCTAAATTGACTAAAGACAAAGAAGTTAGGGCAAATTTCAATTTTAAAATCAAATTAAATAAAGCCACTCTTTTAAAAAATGAAAATCGACTGCTATTACTTGAAAAGATGTCTCAAAAGAACTATGATTTATACACATCTGAAAAAATAAAGGAAAGTCAATTTGACAAGGCTTTACTAAGATATGAAGATGAAGAATTGAAATTAAATCAAATGAACACTAAATTGATTGAAACTAATAAAGCAATAACAAATAGTTTACAAAATGAAATTCTACACTACAGTGATAATTTAGAAATATTAAAAAATCAAATATTACCAATTCTTGATAAAATTGTCATAGGAGAAAAGCATTGTACTGTTCACATGAAAGGATTTTCAATGATGTATTTTTATATCTACAGAGGGCATGAACTTCAAAGTTATAGAAATCATTTAAAGAAGCATGGCAGTAATGTGGCATTTAAACCCTCGTTAAAAATTGAAGGACTTGATGAAGATACACAAATGTTACTTGATAATTATTTAGATTTAAATCCATATTAATAATTTATTAAGACCCTGTCCCTTTTTTATAATCAGAAATCAAAAAGCGTTTTTAAATCTACGTCAAGTGCTAAAGAAAGCTTTATGGCAGTAGTAAGAGTTATATTGGTTCTTGCATTTTCAATTCTAGAAATAGTTGTTTTTTCAATAAAGGATTCAGAGTTCAAATCATTCATAGCAGTTGCCAAATCGAATTGGGTCATTTTTTTCGATTCCCTAATTTTCTTTAAATTAATTCCGAATTGCTTTTTGTAAAATTCGATTTTTATTGACTCTGTTGACATACTTGTCAATATTACTCGTTATATTTACCCATTGAGTAAACATAAATGTCAACATGTAAATTTAACCACATGCATAACATTTAGATGCTTAAAATCTAAATCATTAAATATTAACAAATTAAAAAGAATGAAAAATTCAAAAAAAATTATTACAATTTTATTATTAGCATTGACATTTAGCATGACTGCTCAGGTAGCACCAACAACAGGTGAAAAAGTTCTAGAAGTAAAAGAAAGTCATGAAGGAGAATATTTGCAAAAAATAAGCCAAAAAGGATTTTCAGATGTAGTAATAAAAGCATTAACAGAAAGAGTACCTAAAAAATTAATTAAATATGGCTTTACCGATATATCAATTATTGAAGTAGGTCAAGTCCCTGTTCCCGAGGGATGGGCAACAAAATTAGGTAGTCTAACATCAAATAAATCTGTTGGTAAAGGTATGTTACAACAAGCTAAGACTTATAGTGAAATAGAAGCCGCAGTAAATAAAATGTATCAACCCGAAGATACCGATGGAGTTGATTGGAAATTCCAAGTAAATTTTATTGATAATATTTCAAAAGAGGAGTTCAAAATTAGAATAAACATGATGTCTTATAACCCTTTGTATATAATTAAAAAAAGTGATTTAGTAAAAGATTTAAGTAAAAGCTAAAGAGCTTAATCGGAAATTCAAATAGAGTAACTTACTCATTTTAACTATCTCTATATAATTAAAAATTAAATTATTAATAAAATTAACCATGAAAAAAATATTTTTAGGAGCTATCTTATTATTTAGCATAATGAGTTGTACACAACAATCTAAGTTAGAAAAATTTGTAGAAAAAACAGTAAAGGATAAGTTAAATGACCCTGATAGCTTTGTCTTAGTTAGTTTAAATCAAGAGAAAACTGATGTAGTCAATATTCTTTTTGAAAAAAATAAAGAAGAAGTAAAAACGAGAAAATTAAATTATGAGAAATATGGTGATGCCGATAGTGCTAGTAAATATGCATTAGCAAAGAAAATTGAAAATAATGTAACACAAGTTAATAATGGAAGTATGGTTTATGTATCATATACATATCGTGCAAAGAATTCATTAGGTGGTGTGGTAACGGACACTAAATTTTCTTTTATTGATCTTAGTAAAATTTAAAAGTAAAATTAAAAGAAAAAAAATAGACACTCAAAAGGTGTCTATTTTATTTTTGTATTGTACTTCAATACTCTCTTTACTACCATACAGTAATGAATGAATGTATTGATTAAATTAATGTTTTAATCTTTCGGATTGTATTTATTGAAAGGTCAGTCATTTTATTCAATTGACTTAATGAGAAGGATTCATTTTTGATTAATTTTATTTCTGCTTTGTATTTGCTTAAGAAATCGTCATTTGATTCGGTAATACCTTTTATTCTTCCTTTGTACTTTCCTTGCAACTTAGCAATTGCAATACCTTCTGCTATACGTTCTTTGATCGATTCTCTTTCAATTTGTGATACGTTTGCCAATAAGTCACATATCATTTTAAAAATTGGATTTGGTTTATCTTCTATTCTTGAATGCAATCCTAGATTCTCTATAATTAGATTTACACCCTCTGTGTTCAACAGTTCCATTGTGGATTGAATGTCATAAGCATTACGCCCTAACCTATCAACAGATTGAACGACAATTGTTTTAATCGCTCCACTTCTTACATCCTCTAATAATCTTTTTGCTTCTGGTCGTTCTGTAAATGGAATTACTCCTGAGATGGTATCGAAGTATTCAATCATTGAGGAATCCTTCTGTCTTGCTTCATTTTGTCCGCTTGTTGAGATTCTAATATATTTTGCTGTTGTTATCATTTTTTTTTGTTTTTATTAATAGTGTAAATGTAAGGTATTTCTTTCTGAATTGTATCAAAAATAGGGTAATATCTTTTGATATAGTAAAAAATTAATGAATACGTTCTTGACTTAATGAGAAATCGTATCAGTTTTTAGGTATAGTTTAAAACTGATACGATTGTATTATTAAAGAAAAAAATTAAAAACTAAAGCTTTAATGAATACAATAGGAAGTCCATTTGTTGATTTGTAATATTTTTATCATACATTAGCCAAATAAGCACCAGAGCTTTTTATGGCACAAAGCCAAACTAAATTAGATGGATTGGAGCCATTTTATGGCTGGTATATGCGAGTTGTGCTAATTATAAAAAACTGCTTAAAAAGAACAAATTCTATGATAACAGCATTTGCAGATGAATCCGGAAACAATTCCTTCAAATTTGATTCACAAGGAAGTCATTTTATTGTTGCCACTGTAATTTGTAATTCTGAAAAAGTACAAGATTTAGAAAAGCAAGTTGATATAATTAGACAAAACCATAATTTCCAAACTGGAGAAATTAAATCAAGTGGCGTTGCTGGCAATCATAAAAGAAGACTCAATATTCTAAATGATATCGTTAAGCTTGATATTTCTGTGTATGCAGTTATAGTAGACAAAAGAGAACTTAAAGGGCAAGGCTTCAATTATAAAAAATCATTTTATAAATACTTAAATAATTTATTATACAAAGAACTGTTCAGAACTTTTCCTCAATTAGACTTATTTGTAGATGAGCATGGAGGAAATGATTATATGCTTGAATTTAAGAATTATGTCTATAAAAACCATCAGAAAAATCTATTTTCAGGATCACAATTTGGAATACAAAACAGTAAACAAAGTAATTTAATTCAAATTGCAGATTTTGTTGCTGGAACAATCGCCTACATCTACGATGAAACTAAAAAATCAGAATATAGCGAAGAATTTAAAACTGTATTAAAACCGATAGTAAGCGATTTCAATTTTTTTCCAAAGGAATACAATTTTAAAGAATTTAATGAGTCAAATACTGATGAATCTTATTCGCCACTAATTGCAGAAGTAAGTATATTGAGAATTAATAATTTTATTGAAAAAGAAGTCGGCAACGACCAACAAAAGATTGACCAAATTAACTTCTTAAAATTATTGCTTTTATTCCAAAGAGTATATTACAAATCAAGATATATTTCCACGAAAGAGATTTTTAATCACTTAAGCCAAAGCCGAGAATCAAAATTATCGGAAGAGTATTTTAGATCCAAAATTGTAGGTAACCTGAGAGATAATGGAATATTAATCTCTTCAAGTCCAAAAGGTTATAAAATCCCAACAACTGAAAAAGATTTATATTCTTTTATAAAGCATGGTAATCGAATAATTTTACCGATGCTAAATAGAATTAACGAAATGCATAAAGCAATTATGTTAGCATCAGGTAATAAACTTGATTTATTAGCAAATGAAGAATTTAAAGAACTAAAGAAAATAATAAATAACTAGGTACAACAGCTACTACAACGGATTTGGGCAATTGGCTTAATGGAAAGATGGTCTTGTATTTGGGAAGATATGGCAAATCCGAATAATGGGCTTAATTTAGTCCCAAACCCGCTGTAGTACCAGAACGTTGTACCGCATTATAAAAAACGTGAAAACATTAGAGAAAAATCGAACATATGAATAAAAATTACCCTAAAGGTTCAGAATGGAGAAAATGGGATTTGCACGTACATACACCTTCATCTATTTACCATAGATACGGGCCTAATTCAGAAGAGACTTGGGAAAATTTTATGAAAGACATTGAAAATATTCCTTCTGACTTTGCTGTACTTGGAATAAATGATTACTTTTTTATTGATGGTTACGAAAGATTAATTGAGGAAAGAAAATCAAACAATCGCTTAAGTAACATTGACTTAATTTTACCTGTAGTCGAGTTCAGAATAGACAAATTTGCTGGAATAGATTTCGGTAAATTGAAAAGAATAAATTTACACGTAATATTTTCCAATGATTTACCACTTGAAACTATAAAAAGTCAATTTCTTCAAACATTAGAACAGAGTTATTCTCTTGAATCAGGAGAACAATGGACAAGGGCAATAACAAAAGAAAGTATTGAAGAGCTCGGTGCTAAAATAAAAAAAGGTGTTCCTGCTGAAGAACTTTTTAAATATGGAACCGATTTAGAAGAAGGGTTCAATAATCTAAACGTAAGAGAAGACAAGATTTTTGAAGCTTTACAAAAAGACTGCTTCAAGGGAAAATATATTATTGCTATTGGAAAAACTGAATGGGGAGATTTAAAATGGACTGACGCTTCGATTGCAACGAAAAAATCAGTAATAAATAAAGCAGATATTGTGTTTACTGCTTCCGAATCAATAGAAGCTTTTAATAAGGCCAAAGAACAACTAACAGCACATAAAGTAAATGATTTACTTCTTGATTGTAGCGATTCGCATTACTTATCCTCTTCCTCTGACAAAGATAGAATTGGGAATTGTTTTACTTGGATTAAAGCTGACCCTACTTTTGAAGGACTTATCCAAATTCTTTACGAACCACAAGAAAGAATTAGAATATCTGATAAAAATCCTAATCTCGAATTTGACAAACCATACATTTCTAACATTAAATTTAAAAATAACTTAAATGTTTTTAAAGATGAAGATGATCTAAGTTTTAAACAAAATGAAGGCATTCCACTAAATCAAAACTTAGTAACAATCATCGGAGGACGTGGAGAAGGAAAAAGTATGCTTACGGAATATCTAGCTAGTAGTTTCATAGGACAAGAGCATTCAAAAGAAGGCATATTTAATAAAAATGGTGAAGTCAACTTATCATATCATAAATCTAACCAATCAGAAGATGACATTATAAACTTTGACTTAACAGAAGATAAGAAGGCTGTAGAGTTTATTTATATAAATCAAGGTCGATTAAAAACATTAGTTGAGAAAAAAGACAAACAATTTCAACTTGCTAATTCTATAAGAAAACTAGCAAAACTTACGGAACCAGAATTTAATAAGCAACTTGACAAGCAAATCCTTGAGAACTTGGAAAGCTTCCACGAACTAAATCGCTTTTTTAAAACAAAAGATGAAGATAGAAACTTTATTAATTCAATTGAATACTTAGAGAGTCAAGAAATAGCGATTAATGATTTCATAAGCAATATTACTACAAGTGAGAACAAAGACAAATTAGAGAAATACTCTGAAAATCTTAGGAATAGAAACAATCTGAATTCTAAGCTCAAAGAATTAAATGAGTTTGAAGAAAAACTAAATAGTTCAATTGAGAAATTAAATCTAGAAATCAGTAGGATTAACGGTGAAAACTCTATGATATCCATAATTGAATTATCTGCTTTAAAGAAACAATTTGATGAAATAATTGCTTGGAAGTCTACATTGCTAAAAGAGGTTGAAATTATTTCAGTTACTATTTCTGCCGTAAAAGAAGAATTTAAAGACTATAAAGGTGATTTAACTACATTACTTAATGATATAGATAAGTTTCAGAAAAATTTATCTCAAATCCGCGAGAATATTACGATTTCAAAATCAAAAAAAGAACAATTAACGGAATTTAAAAAAAGGATATTCTTTTCAGACCCTGAACAAATTTCATTGATTGATAAAATTAAAATAGACTATGAATCACAGGTTTCTGAATTACTGAAAAATTGGGAAGATTTCAAAGATGTAGACTCTAAGGAACGATTAAATCCTTCTCAAAAAGCAATTATGAAAAATTTATTAACAGACCTTGAAATAGAAGTCAAAATAGATTTTGATATTGATAAATTCTACAGCTTAATATACCATTCAATAGATGGTGCAAAATGGAGAATAAAAGGAAATATTGAAGCGCAAAAAAACGCATTTGGAGTTACGGATTTAGATTCTTTTTACGATTTTATTAGAACTAAGTATCTAGATTTTTATGAAAGCGATAATATCCATAGTAAAACTTTAAAAGATATTTTCTTTAAGGAATCAGAGCGTAAGCAGTTCTTGAAAGTATTCCCAATACTTAAATACAAAGGAAAAGATTTAAATAAAATTTCTGTCGGACAAAAAGGAACAGTATATTTAAAAATGATGCTTGCAACAGAAGCATTTTCTAAACCAATAATATTTGACCAGCCAGAAGATGATTTAGATAATGAATTTATAATGCAAAATCTTATCTCATTATTTAAAGAACTAAAACAATATAGACAAGTAATTATTGTAACTCATAATGCCAATTTAGTTGTAAATGCAGATGCAGAACAAGTGATAATTGCCTCAAATGTTGACGGTGCATTAAATTATGTTTCCGGGAGTTTAGAAAACCAATTAATAAATTCAAAAATTTGCCAAATACTTGAAGGCGGAGAACTTGCATTTGAAAAAAGAAGAAGAAAATACCAACAAATACAATAATAACGCGGTACAACAGCGGTTTTGATATAGTGGGGTTTTAGTGGAATTATCGTTTCGCATTAAGTTTCCGTTAAGCCGAAAAATTAGCGGCTTCGATTTCCCCACCATCTCAAAGCCGCGACACGTTGGCGCTAAGCTATCCGCAGTACGAGAAAAATTAGTGTTTTGAAATAAACAATTTATATATAAATGGCAAAAAAGAAAAACTTTTTCGAAAAACCATGGACGCAAATTACTGGTGTTATCATTATAATAATAACTATTTTAGGAGGTGGTTATGCAGCTGGTGCTTATCAAGAAAAAATTCAATGTAATCTTGATAAAAATATTTTAGTTATTGAATATCAATCTAAGCTACGTGATGAGTTGAACAAACAAAAAGAGTGTGAAACTAATAGAAACAATAATAATAATGCTGCGTTAACTGAAATAATAAATATCATAAGAAATGATGGAACAAAAAAATAAAATATTCAACAATATAGTTCTCATTATGATATTATTAGGGTTATCACTATATAGTTTACAAACTTACTTTTATAATATTGAACTTAATAAAAATGTAACGGATAAGGACAAAATCCTTGGAGATTTATTATTGAAAGATTCTATTCATAATCTTTCTGAAAAAAAGTACTCTGAAAATATTCAAAAATATGTTGAAGAGTGCAGTTTTATTGTTGATGGAAAAACAATTTCATCCCAAGAATTAGTCAACATTGTACAAAAACTTTATAATGAAAGAGATAATCTTAATTACGAAAAAGCTATTAAATCCGATTCTCTAAAACAATACATTCATCTCCAAAAATTTGACGAAAATCTGAAAGATGATTGTTTAAAAATTGTTCGACGACGTACGGATTCTCTTCAATTGTATATGGCAATGTTTGAAGTGATTGAAAAAAAATACAAAACAAGAGTTCGTGCCCGAATTGAAGGGAGTAATTTGGTTTTCTCTACACCAATAAATAAAATAGATTCTGCTTTAGCAGTTTATAAATATTACAAACATAAGTTAAAAGTCGATAAAAATGTATTTACAGTTGAAATAGATCCTGATAACCCTTATTCTGAAAAAAACCAAAAAAAATAGTAAAAAACCAAAATAGCCTACCGCTAACAGCCACTACAACGGATTTGGGCATTAGGCTTAATGGGAAGTTGTTTGTATTTGGGATATAACTCTAAAACTGATACGCTCTGAATTAATCTTATTTCATACAGTATTATTAAACTGTATGAAATAAGATTGTTATAACTTATTTTTAGAGCATCAATGATTCAATAAAGTCTTGTTTTATAAGCTTTCTGATACACCTATTTAGACATTCTCACAGCTTGTTGCCTTATTCGCTAAAAATCAATTACTTACTAATTCGCATCGAGTAACAATTAAATCATCCATCAGTATAACTGTAAAAAGTATGATTTTTATAACCAACAATTTTAGTATATTTTAATTGTTACTCGATGCGAGTTAGTACGTATTTAGAGCTACTACTCCTTTGTTTTTGTACTCTCCATAAAATAGAGTATGTACACCACTATCTTCTTTGTTGTCGTAATCTTCTCTTAAACCATTTTTCAACGTGAATCCTTCACAAACCATCTCGGTAGTATTACCGTTCTCAATTGTCTTAAAAATTATGTTATATTTCTTGTTTGAATTCAAAGCCTTTGAATTTACATGATTTAGAACTTCACCAATTTTTAACGGTTTGCTCTTTACTTTATCTGGTTTTTTTCTTGTCGTTTCTCTAAAATCTTTTTGAAATTGACTCATCTCAATTGGCTCTATGAATTCATGTTTTAAAAGTGATGCGAAAATTGGACGATAATAAAGTGGCTGATTTTTTCTATGTTCACTATCAATTACAGTAAGTTTTCCTTTTACCTTGCACATGACCTCTATCAAATTTAATCTTTCAAGTTCATTACGTTGTTTGATTAGTGTAGGCACTGTAATTCCTAGTATTCCTCGAAGTTCTTGATTCGTAATATATTGATACTCCTTTTTATTAAAGACTTTATGTCTCTCAAGAATTATATACAACCATACTCTCAATGGCATCGTTAACCATTTTGAATTCATTATGGTTGAATGTCTTATATTAAAATCCTGTTTGGGCGTTGCTTTTGTATATTCTTGACGTTCTTGTGTCATAGTTCGTATTTATTTTTTGTATTTATAAACGTTTATGTTAAAAATTGTTATCGTTGCTTAACTCAATGATAGCAAGTGCTAACAAGTTTAGTGGTAAAGAAACTTTAGTTTGTTAAAAATTGTTATCGTTGCTTAGCCCAATGATAGCAAGGGATAATAAATCTGGTAGTAAAGAAACTTAACATAAATATATAGCATATATTATTGTCTTTGTTCTTTCAGAACTCAACAATAAAAAAACTATATAATAAACATAAATATTTATCATATAGTTTTTTTATTGTTGAGTTCTTTCAGAACAGGATTTTTTTATGAATTTCTAGAATGCTGCAGTTATATAATTTTGATCTTCAAGTGTTTCTAATTGGAGTGAATAGAAGAGGTGTTCATATCTCTCGTCTACTTGTTCCACTTCTTGAATCTTCCCATTTATCGATGCATGAACATTTATCAACCCTTTGCCTTTTAGACGTTTAAATGATTCATTAACAATTTTTCTTGAAAATGAATAAAATCGTATAATTTCTGTAAAATGCATGGCTTCTGGGTATGAGTATTGTTGCTCCTTAATGATTGTAAAAAGTATAAACTTTTCGCATCGTTTCATTGTCTTAGAATTAAACAACATCTCGTAATTAGCGAACGTAAGTACGAAGTTATTATCTGTGTTTACTTTTTTTTTCATTGTAATTAATTTATTAGTTTAAAATTATTTGGTTTTAAAAACCACTTTCTTATCACTATGTATTGAGTGAAAATAACACGCTGTTTATCAGTGGTTTGCAAATATTAAATTATTTAGGATTTTGTCTTGCCTTATGATTCCCAACGGGATAAACATATCGGTCAAAAAATGAACTTTTAAGAAGTTCAAACAAACATTGTGAATCCTAATTTATGTAGACTTTACGTTTGTTTATTCAAGGCGTTTTAAATGTCGTATAGCGTCTGCAAGCAATTATTTAATTGTTTTGACACATTGACTTTGTTTAAATTTTATGCGCTTTAAAACCATGGTAAATGAGGTCAACTAAACAAGAATGGTTTCTTTAGTGCTTGGTACTGTGTTATACATATTACCAAGCACTAAAATTTCTGTTTAAAAAAATTAGGTCTAATATTAAATGAAGGTTTATAATGAGTTTTAAGGGGCGTTATGATATCTTTAAGTGATTATTTAATGAATTCAACACATAGAGTTAATTTTAATAAATCATTCGTTAAACGGTGTCAATAAGTGTAAGCTGTTTATTTAATTCAATTCTGCAATATTCCAAATAATTCTCTTTTCAAAATACGATCATAAGCTCGAGCCGATAAATTTAATCGTTCCATTGCGGTTTTCAACAATTGTTTGGAAACATCATCAAGAGCGCAATGTTCCCGAATGTGTTTGGTATTCATCTGGGCATTGTAATGGATATTTTGCATTTGCTCAAAGCGTTCCGTTTGGATTTCGCGAGCAGCCGTGACTCTTTTTCGAATATCGACGCTGCTTTCTGCTTTTAGGTCTTCCGATAATTTTTCGAAAGGAACTGGCGTTACTTCAATATGTATATCAATTCGATCTAATAAAGGTCCTGAAATTTTACTTAAATACCGTTGCATTTCGTGTGGCGAAGAAGTTTGTGGAGAATCCGGATCGTTAAAAAAACCACTTGGACTTGGATTCATACTCGCCACCAGCATAAACGACGATGGATAAGTAACTGTAAATTTAGCTCTGGAAATCGTAACTTCTCTATCTTCTAATGGCTGACGCATTACTTCCAACACATCACGTTTGAATTCCGGTAATTCATCCAGAAACAAAACGCCATTATGCGCCATGGAAATTTCGCCGGGCTGCGGATAACTTCCTCCTCCAACTAATGCGACATTAGAAATAGTATGGTGCGGACTACGAAACGGCCTTTGATTCATCAAACCTACTTCCTTCAGTTTACCGGCCACGCTGTGAATTTTTGTTGTTTCCAATGCTTCACGCAAAGTCATAGGCGGTAAAATACTTGGTAAACGTTTGGCAAGCATCGTCTTCCCTGCTCCTGGAGGACCAATTAGAATAATATTATGTCCACCCGCAGCAGCAATTTCCATACATCTTTTTATAGACTCCTGCCCTTTCACATCACTAAAATCGAACTCGGGAAAATCTAAATCTTTATAAAACTCAGCGCGGGTATCAATAGTTGTTGGTTCCAGAGTCCCTTTTCCATCGAAGAAATCAATAACTTCCTGCAGATTTTCTACTCCATAAACATCTAATCCTGATACAATTGCAGCTTCTTTTACATTTTGCTTTGGAAGAAAAAACCCTTTAAATCCCTCTTCTTTTGCTTTTATAGCTATTGGTAAAGCGCCACGAATGGGCTGTAAACCACCATCAAGTGAAAGTTCGCCCATGATGATGTATTTATCAATTTCATCCGCTTTTATTTGACCCGAAGCAACTAGAATTCCTATGGTTAAAGTCAGGTCGTAAGCGGAGCCTTCCTTACGCAAATCAGCAGGTGCCATATTGATCGTTATTTTTTTTCCAGGCATAGCGTACCCATTATTCTTCAAAGCAGCGGCAATTCTATAACTGCTTTCTTTAATCGCATTATCTGGCAAGCCAACTAAATGATAACCAATCCCTTTATCAATATTTACTTCAACTGTAATGGTTGTTGCTTCAACTCCAAAAACGGCACTTCCGAAAACTTTAACTAGCATGTTTGTTAATTTTGTATGAAAATTAGTAAAAAAAATTCTAATACATGGAAATAATTAAACATGATTTAACAAAATACCCAAAAACCAACTAAATGTTCACAAAAAGAATTAAAAAGTCAAGATATAAACTGAATTAAATCCATTCAGAAAATAAACAAATGTTAAAATCAATTATATGTAATGTTTTACTTATTCATTTTCATATTTTTAGAGAATATTTACAAAACCAAACCATGAAAAAAATCTTACTTCTACTATTTTTTAGTACTTTATTACCCAAAATTTATGCCCAAGAATATTTCCCAAATAATGAAGGTGTTAAAAACACGAACAACAATTTTACCGCTTTTACTAACGCAAAAATTTATATAACACCTACACAAATTATTGAAAACGGGACTTTACTAATTCAAAATGGTAAAGTAATTAGTGTTGGCAATAACAGTATAATACCTAAAAACTGCACCACAATTAATCTGAATGGTAAGTCGATTTACCCATCCTTTATTGATATATATACGAGCTTTGGAATTGAAAAACCAAAAAACAATTCTAGTTCGGGCAGAAATCCTCTGTATGATTCTAAAAAAGAAGGCCATTACTGGAATGAAAATATTCGTTCAGAAGTTAATGCTTATGAGAGTTTTAACTATGATCAACCTAAAGCGGAAGAATTACTTAAAGCAGGTTTTGGAGTTGTTGGTACGCATGTACAAGATGGAATTGCTCGTGGCACAGGAACATTGATAGCTTTAAACAACTTTGATAAAAGTACTCGGTTACTATCCGAGAAATTGACTAATCATTTTGCATTTACGAGAAGCGCAGTAACCAATCAATCATACCCCAGCTCATTAATGGGAATGATGGCCTTGCTACGCCAGATGTATTTAGATTTAGATTGGTATAAGAATGGAAATTCTACAACCAAGGATGTATCCTTAGAAGCCCTTGCCAAGAATGAGAATTTAATTCAAATATTTGATTCGGGTGATAAATTAAATAGTTTACGCGCTTCAAAAATAGCTAAGGAATTTGGTTTGAACTACGTTTTGAAAGGTATTGGAAATGAATTTGAAAGAATTGAAGAAATAAAAAAAACAAATTCAAAATTAATCATCCCGATTAATTTCCCCGAAGCATATGATGTTTCCGACCCGAACCAAGCCAATCAAATGGAATTGAAAGATTTGCGTTTTTGGAACCAAGCGCCTACAAACCTTAAAGTTTTGTCAGATAATGGTATTGTGTTCGCTTTGACTACTGACAAATTAAAAAAAGTAGAAGATTTCAGAATCAATCTATTAAAAGCCATAAAATATGGTTTCGATAAAACCAAAGCATTAGAAGCATTGACCACAATTCCGGCTTCGATTTTAGGAAAAAGCAATGAAATAGGAAGTTTAAAAACAGGAAGCTACGCGAATTTTGTAATAACTTCAGGTGCTATTTTCGATGAAAAAACAACAATCTATGAAAACTGGGTTCAAGGTAGCAAGTATGTTATCAACGATATAACGATAAAAGACATTCGCGGTGATTACGACTTGACTGTAGCTAATCAACAATACAAATGGAAAATTAGTGGGGAAATCACTGCTCCAAAATCGATAATTACAACGCTTGATTCCAAAAAAGTTAGTTCAAAACTATCGGTTTCAAATAATTGGATTTCAACTGTAATGAAATCTATGGATTCAACAAAAACAACTTTCTCCAGATTAATTGGATACATCGATGACATCCAATTACTTTCAGGGAAAGCAATTTTATTCAATGGAAATGAGGTAAAATGGTCTGCAGTACGAACCGCTCCTTTTATAAAGCCGATTGACTCCTTGAAATTAGAAAAAAACAATACGATTATTGCAACTACATTCCCAAATGTGGCTTATGGTAATTCAAAAAAACTAACTCCGCAAACTTTATTGTTTAAAAACGCCACTGTTTGGACAAATGAAAAAGAAGGAATTTTAGAAGAAACAGATGTGTTGGTCAAAAACGGCAAAATTGCATCAATAGGAAAAAACCTTTCTGATGCATCAGCCACAGTTATCGATGCAAAAGGAAAACATTTAACAAGCGGAATCATAGATGAACACTCGCATATCGCTATTTCAAACGGAGTTAATGAAGGAGGACAGAATTCTAGTGCCGAAGTAACGATTCAGGATGTTGTTAATTCTGAAGATGTGAATATCTATAGAGATTTAGCTGGAGGTGTTACCACTTCTCAATTATTGCATGGCTCTGCAAATCCTATTGGAGGACGCTCCGCAATTGTAAAATGGAAATGGGGATTATCCGCAGAAGAAATGCTGTACGAAGACCAACCCAAATTCATCAAATTTGCTCTGGGAGAAAATGTAAAACAAGCCAATTGGGGAATTGTAAATCCAACGCGTTTCCCACAAACTAGAATGGGCGTTGAACAAGTTTTTACCGATTATTTCCAACGTGCAAAAGAATATGATGCTACTTGGAAAAATTATAAAGTAAGTAAAGGAAAATCCAAAGCGCCTAGAGTAGATCTGGAATTACAAACTTTAGTCGAAATATTGAATAAAGAACGCTTTATTACTTGTCACTCTTATGTTCAATCGGAGATTTTAATGATGATGAATGTAGCTGAAAGATTCAATTTTAGGATGAATACTTTTACCCACATCCTTGAGGGTTATAAAGTGGCCGATAAAATGAAAGAGCACGGAGTTGGTGCTTCTACTTTTGCAGATTGGTGGGCGTATAAATTTGAAGTAAATGACGCAATTCCTTATAATGGACCAATTCTTCACAATGCAGGAGTTTTAGTAGCATATAATTCAGATGATGCTGAAATGTCAAGAAGATTGAACCAAGAAGCTGCTAAAGCTGTAAAATACGGAAATATTTCAGAAGAGGAAGCTTGGAAATTCGTGACTTTGAATCCCGCAAAACTTCTACATATTGATAATAAAGTAGGAAGTATAAAAATTGGAAAAGATGCTGATGTTGTATTGTGGAACAATAATCCTTTATCCATTTACGCTAAAGCAGAAAAAACAATAATTGAAGGTGTAATGTATTATGATCTTCAAAAAGATGAAGAACAAAGGGTCGCTATTGCCAAAGAAAGAAATGAGTTAATCGGACAATTATTGCAAGAAAAGAATAAAGGAATGATTACTCAGGAGCCTAAAAAAGCAGAAAAGAAAGAATACCAATGTGATACTTTAGAAAATTAAAAAAATGAAAAATATATTTATACTATTGTTGATATTTTGTTTATCAATAATTACGAAAGCCCAACAAACACCAGCTCCAAAGCAATCAAAATCAATTTTAATCTTAAATGGCACTGCTCATATAGGTAATGGAACAGTTATTGAGAACAGTGCAATAGGATTTAAAGATGGTAAAATCACATTAGTCGCAGATGCCCGACTAATACGATTAGCCGAAGGTGCCTATGATGTTACGATTGATGCCAGTGGCAAGCAAGTTTACCCCGGATTTATTGCACCAAACTCAACTTTGGGTTTAGTGGAAATTGATGCGGTAAAATCGTCTGATGATGAGGAGGAAATTGGAAGTATTAATCCGCATGTCAGAGCTATTATTGCTTATTCTGCTGATTCAAAAGTTATCGAGACTGTCCGCCCAAACGGTGTTTTAATGGCTCAGATTACACCTCGTGGTGGAAGAATTTCAGGAACTTCATCTATTGTTCAGCTTGATGCATGGAATTGGAAAGATGCAGTTATCAAAGAAAATGATGGAATCCACCTTAATTTCCCTTCAAGTTTCTCAAGAAGTGGTTCTTGGTTTGAACCTGGTACAATTGAAAACAATAAAGACTACGTCAAACAAATCTCGGAAATAACAGTTTTTTTGGCAAATGCAAAAGCGTATTTAGCAGACAGCTCAAAAGAGAAAAATTTAATTCTTGAGGCAACCAAAGGTTTATTTGATGGAAATCAAACTTTATTTATTCATGCCAATGAAGAAAAACAAATTATTGACGCTGTTCAGTTGGCGAAAGAAAATGGCATTAAAAAAATGGCGATTGTAGGCGGATATGAAGCATACAAAACAGCGGCTTTGTTGCAAAAAAATAATGTAGGCGTGTTACTAAAGCGCGTTCATGATATGCCAGAAAATGACGATCAGGATGTTGATTTACCTTATAAGAATGCCAAGTTACTAACCGACCAAGGTGTTCTTGTAGGTTTAGAGAATAGTGGTGATCATGAAAGAATGAATACCCGAAATTTGCCGTTTTTAGCAGGAACTTGCGCTGCTTACGGACTTAACAAGGAACAAGCCTTGCAACTAATTACATATAATACTGCCAAAATACTAGGAATCGACAAACAATGTGGAACTCTAGAAGAAGGGAAAGACGCTACATTGTTTATCTCAGATGGCGATGCTTTAGATATGAGAACAAACAAATTGACAAAAGCTTTTATTCAAGGAAGAGCTATAAGTCTGGAAACACACCAAAGTCAACTGAATAACAGATACAAGGAAAAATACAATCAAAATTAAAATCATGGGACTATTTAATGCCATTTTAGGCAACGCATCAGAAGTTAATATCGAAAATATTTCAAGAGAATTTGAACCTATTTTGATCGATGGGGAGATAATTGAGAAAGCATATAAACTTATTCGGGATATGTTTATTTTCACAAATAAACGTTTAATTTTAGTGGAGAAACAATTGGTTGGAACTAAGGTTGATTATATGTCAATCCCTTATTCGAGTATCAAAAAATTCTCCAAAGAAAGTGCCGGAATATTGGATATGGATGCTGAATTAAAAATTTGGTTAAACAGTGAAAGTACGCCAATTTCGAAACAATTTGGAAAGGGAAGTAATAATATAAATGAAGTCTATAAAATTTTAAGCCAACATATTTTAAAATAATATTATTTTCTAATTTTATAAGAAATGTATCAATTGATGTATCATCATATTGATACATTTTTTTTATCCTTACAAATCATTAAATTTATAATAATTTCCAAAAAGGCGCATTGCTTATAAAATAAGGATTAATAAATTATTAAATTATACATTTAATTCTAACATACCTATAAAATAACAGGGGCTAAATTGAAAAATTAATAAAAATAAAAAAATATACCTGTTTTTTAATAGGGGTCAGCAATCATTTTATATTTTTATCCAAAATTTAAAAGTAAAACCTATGCGAAAGATTATTTTAAGTGTGATATTAATCACAATTCTAGTATTATCCATTTTTTCAATTCATCTTTTTGTTGAATCTACTACACTAGGCGCTCACGTTGTAGCATTAAAATTAGATACTGGAAATACCGCTTGGATGATAGTTGCCACAGCTCTTGTATTATTAATGACTCCTGGACTTGGATTCTTTTATGGTGGAATGGTAGGTAAAAAGAATGTAATTAGTACCGTATTACAAAGTTTTATGGCTATGGTTATAGTAACAGTTCTATGGGTTGTTGTTGGCTTTGGATTGTGTTTTGGACCAACAATAGGCGGATTTATAGGAAATCCTATGCCGAACTTATTTTTTCAAGGGGTAAGTGCTAATACTGCTTGGGAATTGGCTCCCACCATTCCAATGATATTATTTGCTTTATTTCAAGCAAAATTTGCAATTATTACACCAGCTTTAATAACAGGAGCTTTTGCAGAACGTGTTCGTTTCTGGGCTTACTTGTTATTTATGGTTTTATTTATATTATTCATTTATGCTCCACTGTGTCATATGACTTGGCATCCAGACGGATTATTATTCGGGTGGGGAGTGCTAGATTTTGCTGGAGGAACCGTAGTTCACATGAGTGCAGGATGGGCTGCTCTTGCTGGTGCAATATTCTTAGGAAAAAGAAAAGTACAAAAGGCAAATCCAGCTCGTATTACCTACGTATTATTAGGAACAGGATTATTATGGTTCGGTTGGTTTGGTTTCAATGCAGGTTCTGCTGGGGGAGCTAGTAGTATAGCCGCACAAGCATTAGGAACTACAACAGTTGCTGCTGCTTCTGCTGCGATGGGATGGGTATTTCTTGATAAAATCCTTGGGCATAAACTTTCAGCAATGGGCGCTTGTATCGGTGCAGTTGTCGGTTTAGTAGCGATTACACCTGCCGCAGGATTCGTAAGTATCCCCCATGCGATTGCTATTGGTATTATTGCCAGCGGGGTTAGTAATCTTGTGGTTAGTAAATTCCCTAAAGGTAAAATTGATGATGCCTTAGATGTATTTGCTTGTCACGGTGTTGGTGGTATGGTAGGTATGCTTTTAACAGGTGTATTTGCTTCAAAATCAGTAAATACAGTTGTAGGAGACCACCAAGGTTTAATTTTTGGTGATGCTACTTTGTTTTTAATTCAATTAAAAGCATTAGTTCTCGTTTCTATATTTGCATTCTCAGCTTCCTATGCTTTATTCTTTATTGTAAATAAAATTACGCCTTTAAGAGTAACGGAAGAAAAAGAAGAATTGGGTTTAGATATTTCTCAACATGGAGAATATTTGTAAATCACTTTTGAAAAAAAACATACACACTCTGAAATTAAATTTTTAGAGTGTGTGTGTGTTTTTAATTCATTTCAATAATTCCCTATTTTGTATTCTTTTTAATCTACTATAGATGTCTGAACAATTTTAAAATACAACAGCAAATCTTTGTAATAATTGCTTATTTTAAAATAGAAAATTCAATTTTAGAATCATTATATATTCGATGAGTCTGTTTTCTAAAATCTTCAGGTTTAGCATAAAATATATTTTCTACAAAAGTTTGTGGATTCAAATCAATTAATGGAAACCAAGTACTCTGAATTTGGATCTGGATTTTATGTCCCTTTTTAAAAGTATGAAAAACATCCTGTAATTTGATATTTACCGCTGTTTTTTCATTTGGAATAAAAGCTTCTGGATTTGAAAAACTATTTCTAAAACGTCCTCGCATCACTTCACTGCGCACCATCATATGATAATTGCTCATCTTCAAATACGGCGCAATTTCCTTTGTTTCTGGCTCATCTTTAGGAAAAACATCCACTACTTTAACAATCCAATCAGCATCCGTACCAGTCGTAGAAACTTGAAGTTTAGCCATTATTTCCCCTGCTAATGTGGTGTCGTCATTTAAAATTTCAGTTTCAAAAACCACAACATCAGGACGTCTTGCCGCAAAGCGCTGATCATCGGTCATGTATTTCCTTGGCGTTATTCCTTTTTGATTGATATCTTCAGATGAAGGAACCGGTTTTTTTGGATCACTTATAAATTCTTCGAAAGCAAAGTTCTTATTCCCCATTTTTGACAGTTGACTGCCTTGCAAAAAGAAATCTTGTTTTTCAACTTTTTGAGGTGGCCATACAGAAAAAGTCTGCCATGCTTTTTTCCCAGTATCAAAAACATAGGCTTCTGGCAATTTATTTTCCCCTTTTCCATTATTTTTTAAAAAATGACGAAAGAAATTAGCTTCAATATTTTTTTGATAAAAACCAGAAATACTGTCGCCAAAATTAATATTACCAATTATTTGTTGAGCCGAATTTCTTGCCCAATCGCCATGACTCCATGGACCCATAACAATAGTATTGTAATTCTTACTAGTCTTTTCAATGGTATTATAAGTGTTTAATGGTCCGTATAAATCTTCGGCATCAAACCACCCTCCTACTGTCATCACAGCTGGTTTAATATTTTTTAAATGTTGAAGAATTCCTCTTTTTTGCCAAAAACTATCGTAGCTGGAATGCTCTTTTAGTTGTTGCCAAAATTCATTTTCTTTTCCATAGTAGGTATCTAAATTCGACAATGAGCCTGCATCTAAATAAAACTGATAATCATCAGCCGTTCCCGTATTTGGAAATTTATACCAAGCCTCCGTAGTTCGTTTTTCTTTTTGAGGTCCAAATAATGGTGTTACTTTCCAATAACTCAATAAATAAGCACCGTTATGATGAAAATCATCAAAAAAGAAATCAGAAATGCAAGCCTGTGGAGAAACCGCTTTTAATGCCGGATGATTGCTCAGCAAAGAATAAGTGGCGTAAAATCCAGGATAGGAAATTCCCCAAGTTCCTACATTACCATTATTATTAGCGATATTCTTTACAAGCCAGTCAATGGTATCATAAGTGTCCGAAGCTTCATCAATATCTTTCTTTCCTTTTTTATTTGGAATGAAAGCACGCATGTTATCATACAATCCATCACTCATAAAACGGCCCCGAACATCCTGATAAACCACTATATATCCCTCTTTCATCATAGTTTCGCTTGGGGAAATACTTTTTTTGAACTGGTTTTCGCCATAAGGTGCACAATTATAAGGCGTTCTTTGCATGATAATCGGATACTTTTTAGAAACATCTTTAGGAGAATAAATACAGGTAAATAATTCTGCTCCGTCTCGCATTTTGATATGCACTTCTTTTTTGGTGTAATTTTCCGAAACATAGTTTACTTTTTCATTTTGGGAGTACAAAACCACACTCATTAAAAAAAGAGAAATACCGAATAGTTTTTTCATGATTTTTTGTTTAAATAATTTTTAAAGATAAAAAATCTTGACAGATATAATAGGAGTTAACTTATTTTTAAAATTTTCTTATCAAGTGTTTATATTTTTTATTCTGCAATTTTTGATTCCAAGTAAATACTTAATTAACAATAACTATATAATGTTTATTTTAGTACATGACAAAAAACATATTTCATTGGAAATAAATAAAATAAAGAATTTAAAATTAGGATAAAAGACTGATATTCAATACATTAAAGAATTATTACGACATAATTTTTCTAATGAGGAACACCAGTCTCGAGGGTAAAGATATAGCATTAATCACGGTTTTACAAGAGCATTTTAAGGGAGATGTCAATTTAGCAAGGGTCAAG